>DATEGN010000544.1:0-13621 GCA_035280125.1 Gemmatimonadaceae bacterium
GGGACCGGCAGCGCCACGCCCGGCTCCCAACGTCAGGATTTCTCCTTCGACATCAAGTCGGACTTGACCGGGACTTTCTCACTCACCGATTGGAGCGTCGTACGCGGCCCAACCACCGTCGGAACGCTGACGATATCGGCGAGCGACCCAGCAACGTTCGTGGCGGCCTTCCGCGACGGCTCGAGTGCGTGCGCCGATCCCACGCGTGGCGTCGAGGTCGATGGCACCGGTCGGTTGGATACCGGCGTGCTGCTTTCGTTCACGATCTTCCTCTGCGACAATGGGGCGTCAGGAAGCAACACGGACTTCTTTCATATCCGCTCATCGGACGGTGGCTATGACCGCAGTGGAACGCTCTCGTCCGGCGACGTCGTCAAAACCGGCAACGCGACGGCGACAAGTTCCAGCGCTCGGCTCACCGGCAACGGCTCCATCGGGCCTGGCACACAGACCGTGGGCAGCGACCGCCAGGACTTCATTTTCGACTTTAACGCAACGCCGGGCGGCACGATGCGGTACACGGATTGGAAGTACGCGCTCACCGCGGACAGCGGACAATACGTCACCGTCGATCCGGTAAAGGATCCGGCGACGAAGGTGACGTCGTTCTATCAGACGTCGGCAACGTGTGTTCGCATCAGCGGCATCGGCCGTGTCAACGGCGTCAGCACCTTTGCGTTCTATCTCGACGCATGCGACAACGCGAACCCCGGGACCGGGTTCGATACCTTCTCCATGACCGTGCCGGACCTCGATGGTCAAAACAATACCTATCGCGAATCTGGGACAGTCACCTCTGGGGACATCGCCTTCACCGGTGGCAACACCCCGCCGACTACGGGAACACTCAACGTCACGACGACCACGACGGGTTCGAGCCTCGATCCGGACGGGTATACGGTCACGGTCGATGGAGCGAACGGCACGGCGATCGCCGACAACGGGAGCCAGTCATTTGCAAATCTCTCATCCGGCAGTCATAGCGTGGCAATTTCCGGCGTCGCGTCGAACTGCACGGTGAGTGGAGGCACGACGCAGACTGCCAATGTGCCGGCCGGTGGCAGCGCTTCGGTCGCGTTCCAGATCAACTGCGTAACGCAACCAACAACCGGAACGCTCAACGTCACGACGACAACGACCGGTTCGAGCCTCGATCCGGACGGCTACGCGGTCGCGGTCGATGGAGCGAACAGCACAGCGATTGCCGACAACGGCAGCCAGTCATTTGCGAACCTCTCATCCGGCAATCATACCGTCACGATTTCCGGCGTCGCGGCGAACTGCACGGTGAGTGGCGGCACGTCGCAAACCGCAAATGTGCCGGCCGGTGGCAGTGCTTCGGTGGCGTTCCAGGTGAGTTGTGTCGCGCCGCAGGCGACGCATCTTGCATTCAGCGTACAACCGAGCAACGCGACCGCGGGCAGCGCGATTTCCCCGGCTGTCCAGGTGAGAACACTGGACGCCAGTGGCACCGTGGCCACGAGCTACAGCGGAACCATTACCATCGCGTTAGGCTCGAGCCCGAGTGGAGCCACGCTGTCGGGAACGACGACGGTGAGCGTCGTGAACGGTGTCGCCACCTTCTCGAATCTCACACTTACGAAGGCTGGTTCGGGGTATACGTTGACGGCGTCCGCGAGCGGTCTCACGGGTGCGACGAGTGCATCCTTCGGCGTCTCCGCCGCGAGCGCCAGCGCGCTGTTCTTCACGGTGCAGCCGAGCAACACGCAGACGGCCACGGCCATCTCGCCAGCGGTGCAGGTGACCGCGCGCGATGCGTATGGCAACACGGCGACGAGCTTCAACGGTTCGTTGACGATGGCCCTCGGCAGGAACCCGAGTGGAGGTACGCTCTCGGGGACAAAGACCGTGTCCGCGTCGAACGGTGTTGCGACATTCTCGAATCTGCAAATCGATCGCGCGGGCAACGGATATTCGCTACAGGTCAGTGGGTCCAGCGTTACGGGCGCGGAGAGTGCGCAATTCAACGTCACGCAGAAACCGTTGATCTGCATTTTGGGAATCTGCATCTAGCGAGTACGCTGAACGCAGGATGCTAGATGCGAGGTGCTGGGTGCTAGAAGAGAATCGCTAGCACCTGGCACCACTACCCGGATCTTCTGTCCCCGGAGAATGTCGACCGAATGGCCGTTTGAGAAATTCAGGGATTTCTTCGAGTCATCGGGCCGCTGAAACCGCCGAGTCATTGGGTTTCTGCGGCCGTCGATCTCCAACGCCGAAGATCCGAGGGCCAGGGATCGGAATCCCCAGCCCCACTCTCCGAGCAGCCCTGACTTCAGACCGCCACTTGCTGCGCGTTAGGCAAGCGCTCCTGGTCTCTCTCGTCGGCTGGAGCAACGACTGATCGGTTCGACGCGTCGGCGAGTGCCTTGCGAAGCGTGTACCATTCGACCGTCCGCCGTAGTCCGTCGGCGATCGACACCGCGGGTGAGTAGCCCAGCGCACGGTGCGAACGCTCGAGCGACGCGAGGGAATCGCGTACGTCTCCCGAGCGGGCCGGCACGTACTGCGGATGGGCATCGCACTCGAGGAGCGCGGCGATTCGACGCCAGAGCTCATTGACGGAGATGCGCGTTCCACAGCCGACGTTGAATACCTCACCACAGCACCCCTGCGCCGGTGCAATGCAGGCGAGCATGTTGGCGCGGACCGCGTTCGCCACGAATGTGAAGTCACGTGTCTGCTCACCGTCGCCAAAGATCACGGGTGACTCGCTCGCCTGTGCCGCGGTTATGAACTTCGGCACGACCGCAGCATACTGCGAATTGGGGTCCTGCCGAGCGCCGAAGATGTTGAAGTAACGGAGAGCAACGGTCTCGACGCCGAAGGACGCAGTGCATGCGCGGCAGTACTGCTCTCCCGTCAGCTTACTCACGGCGTACGGCGAAAGTGGCTTCGCGACCATCGTTTCATGCTTTGGCAACTCCGCGGTGTTGCCGTAGGCCGATGAGGAAGCGGCGTAGACGACTCGCCTGACACCCGTATCGCGTGCGGCGAGGAGTACGTTCAATGTGCCGGTCGTGTTGACGTGGTGAGTGGCCAAAGGATCGCGAAGCGATCTGGGTACCGAAGCGAGAGCAGCTTCGTGGAACACGAAGTCGACGCCGCGACAGGCCCGCGTGCACGTCGCGAGGTCGGTGATCGTACCCTCGATGATCTCGATCTTGCTGTGGACACCGTCGAGATTCTCGCGCTTCCCAGTCGAGAAGTCATCGAGGACAACGACTTCGTGCCCTTCGCCGGCAAGGTATTCGACGAGATGAGACCCGATGAACCCGGCGCCGCCCGTGACGAGGAACCGCACATTCACTCCGGCCAATGGTTGGGATTGCTTGCCCTGATGTCGAGCGGGAGTCTCGTTAGGCTTCCGGCGGTGTGACCGAGCTCAGAATGCGCCATTGACGGTCCTCCTCGCGGTCGGCCGCACAACGCAAAGCGAGGACCAGATCGCCGTTTCGCCGACGAAAGACGCCTGCGGGCGCTCGCGTGACGGCGATGAGGAGAACGTCATCGGCAATTGCGAGTGACAGCTATCGTTTCGCGACGGTCACGCGGCGCGAGGCAAATGAGCAAAGACTCATCGATGGCGTGCCCCAAAAGCCGACGCTTCCGGCAACTCGTGGTACGAGTTGTGCCTTCGCTGCCCGGCCGCGGGATACGTCTCTTGCGGGGGGGCCGTCGGTGATGCGAGTGCGGGTGGCAAGTGGGGATGGGGCGCTGAGTCAGTGACGGCCGTTCACGTCGTTGCGATGGTGTGCGCAGGGAGCATCCTTCTCGTTTGGATCATTTATCCAGCGCTCATGGGCTGTCTCGCGGCGCAACGTGGCGCGGATGCGGGGCTCAGCGGTGCGCATGATCGGCGAACTCCGTCGGTCTCGGTGATCATCGCGACGCGCGATGACGTGACCACGCTCAAAGAGCGACTCGTAGACTGCCTGCGCTCAGCGCATGACCCACAACGCTTCGAGGTGATCGTCGGCGTCGATGCGCGAAGCGAGCATCCCTTCGCCGAGTATGCCATCGAGGCGGGGAACGTGAAGATCGTGCGAGGTGATTCCCCTGGAGGAAAGGCCGCAACGCTCAATGCGGCGGTTCGAGCGGCCCGGCACGAGCTGCTGCTGTTTACGGACGCTCATCAACACTTCGAGCGCGACGCCGTTCCGCGCCTCACGGCGGCCTTCGATGACGACGGAGTCGGTGCGGCGTCGGGGCGCTTGGAATTGTCGCGAGTTGCCAGTCGTTCTCCAGTGGGTCGTTACTGGTCCTATGAGCGCTGGCTGCGACGCTGCGAGGCCACTGTCAATTCATGCGTCGGAGTCACGGGCGCGATCTGGGCAATGCGACGATCGCTTTGGAGTCCTCTTCCGACATCGCTGATTCTCGACGACGTGTTCGCGCCGATGCGCGTGGTGTTGGCCGGCCACCGAGTGGTGTTCGTCGACGACGCGCGCGCGACCGATCTGCGTACTCCAGCGCCCGTCCAGGAGTATCGCCGAAAGGTCCGCACGTTGACCGGGGTGCTGCAACTCTGCTGCTGGCTCCCCGAGGTATTGCTGCCGTCCCGAAACCCCATCTGGCTGCAGTTCATGTTTCATAAACTGCTGCGGCTCCTCACGCCGTATTTCCTCATCGGGTTGGCCGCATCGGCAGGGGTGACGCTGTTCCATTGGTTCGGGACCACTCATGCGGCAATGAGCCTGCCGTTCATTACGGTGGCCGGCATCGGCGCCGTGAAGAAATCGAAGATCGCACGCGTGGTTGGCAGTGCCGTCGTCTGGACTGTCGCTCTACAGGCGGCACTCGTTGTCGCAACCGTGAACGGAATACGGCGACAATGGGACGTCTGGAGCTCCTGACCTCTCGCAGTAAATGTTTATCGTTAGGCATTCACCGCCGTCCGTTCTCCTCAATGAGGAAGGAGCAATCGAGCATCGCCGCTTCGGCGGCGAGACGCCATGCTGACTGGCGCTAAGCTTCCCACGCGGGTGCTCGACGGCCGCACCCACTCGCGGCTCCAAATTTGCTATTCCGCCCGCCATCCTCGTGCGAGTATCGACGACGAAGAGTCGGACCGCGTCTAGAGGCTATGAACCCTCTCTCCGCTTCACACACCGTTCGAAAGCAGGACCCACTGTCGGCACCGGCCGTTACGCCGGGGAGCGCGCCGGTACGCGCGCAACCGTCGCGGCAGTGGGAGTGGGAGGAGCTCAAAACATCATCGGGACGCGTTTCCTGGACGCGCTATCTCGCCGCGCTGCGCCGGTACAAGGTGCTGCTCGCGCTGGTCATTGCGGCGACGGTTGGTCTCGGTGTCATCGCCGCGCGTTTTGTCAAACCGGTCTACGTTGTCCACTCGACCATCTGGATTACCCCGGACACCCGGCAGAATGAGCGAGCGGCCCCCATTCGCGGTGATGAAGTCATGCATGCCGCTGCATGGCCCGAGCTCCTGACGAGCTTTGCCATCCTCGAGAAGGTTGCGCGGCAATTGTCGTTGTACGTGACGCCGGCGTCACCCGCTGATTCAACGCTGTTTTCGAACTTTCATACCGCCGACAAATTCCAGCCGGGCGACTACCAGCTGAAAGTCGACGCGCGCGGCCGGTTGTATACGTTGCTGCGCGCCAAGAAGCCCGTGGAGACGGGGATTGTCGGGGATTCGGTTGGTCGCAGCATCGGATTCTTGTGGGCGCCTGCAGCAACGGCGCTTGGCCGCGGCCGCGACATCCGATTCGCTCTCGTCAGTCCACGCACGGCCGCGCTCGCGCTGCGAACAGACCTAACGAGCTCGCTCCCGGAGGGCAGCAACCTTCTGCGCGTGGCCCTGACCGGAACGAATCCGCGACGGCTCACCGACATCATGCAAGCCCTCGTCGACGAATTCGTCACGGCGGCAGCTGATTTGAAGAAGCGCAACCTCATCGAGGTCGCAAAGACTCTCGAGAAACAACTCGATGTCACCGCGACCGATTTGCGCAATGCGGAAAACGCGCTGCAAACATTTCGCGTTCGTACGATCACGCTTCCGTCGGAGGAGCAAGCGACGGCGCCGGCTCCGACGCCGGCCGCCGCGTCTCGCGCGACGAGCTCAAGCAACGACGGCGCGAGCGATCCGTTGTCGAACACTTTCTTCAGCGCGCAGTCGAGCTATGACGCACTGCATCGTGAGCGACTGACGCTTGAGCGGACGATGGCCGCGGTGCGTGACGGCACGCTCGACGCGGACGCGCTGAGCAGCGTGCCGGTCGCACGAAGTGATTCAGAGCTCCAAAGGGCGCTCCACCGTCTCGCCGACAACGAAACAAGGCTCAGCGCAGCGCGGAAAGAGTTCACTGACGCGCATCCGACGGTTCGCGCCCTGATCGCGAGCGTGGCGCAGCTACGCGACCAGACGATACCGCGCGAAGTGAATGGATTGATGGCACAGCTCGAGATGCAGGAGGCCGAGGCTCAGGATCGCGTGCAGGGCACGGCGCGCGCGCTTCGTGACGTACCCGTTCGCAGCATCGAGGAAGCGCGCCTCCGTCGGAATCTCGCCACGACGGTAGATCTCTACGCTTTGCTCAAGACGCGAACAGCGGAAGCAAACCTGGCCGAGGCGAGCGCCGTGACGGACGTGAGTGTTCTCGACGCGCCTGCCCTGCCCGAGATGCCAACCAGCAACCGAAAGCCATTCGTCATCGCACTGGCCGTTGTCATTGGTGTCATCGCCGCCGGCACCCTCGTGTTCCTTCTCGAGCGATACGATCCGCGGTTCCGCTATCCGGAGCAAGCAAGCGAAGAGATGGGGCTCGACATCATTGGTGCCATCCCCGCGGTAAAACCTGAAGAGCTTCGTGCTCTTCCAGAAGCCAATCAACTCGTCGAAGCATTTCGCACGGTTCGGCTCAGCGTCGCGCAGGCCGCTGATCCAGCCGGCCGGGTTCTCCTGACGATTTCGAGTCCCAACGCCGGCGACGGCAAGTCCATGATTTCGGCGAACCTCGCGCAGTCATTCGCGGAGGCGGGCTATCGCACCTTGCTCATCGATGGAGACATTCGCCGCGGGGAGCTCGATAAGCGTTTCGGCGTCCCACGGACGCCCGGGCTACTCGACTACGTCACGGGCGCTGCGACACTCGAGCAAGTGCTTCACACGACGAACAACGAAAAGCTGTGGCTCATGACTCGTGGTACGCAGCATCAACGGGGGCCGGAGCTCCTCATGTCGCCGGTCACTCCCGATTTGATGACGGAGTTACAGCGGCGGTTCGAGGCGGTCATCGTCGACTGTTCCCCACTCGGCGCGGGAATCGACCCATTCGTCATGGGCGTCGCCACGGGCAACATGATGCTCGTGCTGCGCGCCGGCGAATCAAATCGGAAGCTGGCCGAGGCAAAGCTGAAGCTCATCACGCGGCTGCCGATTCGGCTGCTCGGCGTCGTGCTCAACGACGTCCGAATGGCTGGGGATTTTCAGTACTATGCATACTCGTATAGCGATGATAGTGAAACGAAAATCCCCGCTCTCGAATCGCAACTCGATGAATTTGCGCGTCGATCGGGACTTGTCTCACTCGAACGCTGAGCGCAGGCTCGCCCATTGTTCTCTTAGTGTCGAGTGCAGAACGCTCACGGTGACGTAAGGCACACAGCTTGTAGTAAGGCCGGCACCTCCGACGCTGGATATTGCATGAAAAGCTGCACGCGAGCTTCACGCTGCGCTCGCCGAGAACCCCCGGTTCTCGGAGTGGCTTGCATCTTCGTCATGTCGATGCTGGCCCTCGCGCTCGCGGGTTCACGTGCTGGAGCTCAGAATGGCGCTCCCGTGGGCGATACGCGATTGGCCTCGGCGTCGCGCGCGGAACTCGATAGCCTCGCGACGCGAGCAGAGACAGCGGCCAATTCACCAGTTACGCCGGAGACCAAGCGCGAGTCACTCCGGCGATTTGCCGCGGACGCGCGTACGCGGCTCCGCGACGGTGACTTTCAGCCCAACGACAAGATTGTCGTTGTCACGCGTGGAGACTCGATCAGGGTCGATACCCTTACGGTGCAGAGCGATCGGAGTATCACGCTGTCCGAGCTACCGCCGATTGCACTCGGTGGCGTGCTTCGCTCGGAGCTACAGGGTCGCCTCAGTGAACAGTTGCGCCAATATGTGAGGCGCGAGGTCGTACGCGCGACACCGCTCGTCTCCGTGGGAATTCTCGGCGAGGTCGTGCATCCCGGCTACTATCGCGTTCCACTTCAAATCACGCTGAGCGATTTGTTGATGGTTGCCGGCGGACCATCTCCTCAGGCCGACCTGTCACACGTTCGCATTCAGCGTGGTCAGACAACGGTCGTGAACGAACGTACCGTCCGAGACGCGATGGTGCGCGGATTGCCACTCGGCCAGCTCGGCGTCGACGCGGGCGACGAGGTGGTTCTCAAGCCGGTTCACCAGCATAACTGGCTGTTGATGACGCAGCTGGCGGGCGTCGCGACGGGGATTTTTCTCACGCTGCGGACATTTAAAGCATTTTAAACACTCTGTTACAGCGACACGCGGAGTCAACCGTGGATAGTGGGGCGATGCAGCCGCACGCCGAAGCTCAGACGCCTGTGCCGTTGGAAACGCCGACGATTGGCGACGCCGCGAGCGCGCCGACGCTGGAGGTCGCGCTGGCGCCAGCGCCGCCCTTCACGATCGCCAGCCTCGCGCGCTACCAGCGCATCGAGCGACTCGTCAACATCGCGATCGCCGCCGTTGGGTTGATCGTCGGGGCGCCGCTGATGTTGCTGATTGTGGTCGCGATCAAGCTGACGTCTCGGGGACCGGTGCTGTATCGTCAGCCGCGTGTCGGCCTGAATCGTCGTGGTGTGCGGCTACATTCGCGGCGTCGGATCGACACGCGATGGCACCTGTGGGCGCGGTTCCTCGCGCTGCACGACGACCTCCGCACCCAGGATCTCGGTGGCCAGATCTTCATGATTTATAAGTTTAGAACCATGTGCGAGGCGGCCGAGAGCGACACGGGCGCCATCTGGGCCGTCAAGGACGATCCGCGCAGCACGAGGGTCGGTTGCTTTCTGCGCAAATATCGCCTCGATGAACTGCCACAGCTGTTCAACGTCCTCGTCGGCGATATGAACATCGTCGGACCTCGGCCCGAACGGCCGAGCATCTTCGCGCGACTTTCGGAGGAGATCGAAGAGTATCCCCTCCGACAGCGCGCGAAACCGGGCATCACCGGTTTGGCGCAAATCCACCTGACGTACGACTCGTGTGTCGATGACGTGCGCCGAAAGGTCCATTACGATCTGGAGTACCTGCGACAGAAAAGCATCCTTCGCGATCTCCTCATCATGGTGAAGACGCTGCCGTCGGTGATCTTCAGGCGTCGCGGGTGGTGAGGTTTTAGTATGGCGACCGCGACCACGGCCACGCGCGTCCGCGTCGCATACTGTATCGACGGGATGGGAATCGGCGGAACCGAGTTGAACGCGCTTCGGACCGCGGAGCGGCTCGACCCGTCGCGATTCGACGTGTCCGTCGTGTGTTTGCAGCAGGAGGGGCCGTTGTTCTCGCGCTATCGGGAGCGTGGAATATCCGTGCTCGCGCTGCCACTTGGACGGCTGCACGGCATCAAGGCCGTGCGGCAAGGTATGCGGCTCGCGCGCTACCTCTCGGCGCAGCAGGTGGACATCGTGCACAGTCACGACGCATACAACAACATCTTCGCGACGGTGTGGGCACGAATGGCGCGGACGCCGGTGGTCATCGCCAGCCGTCGCTGGTGCGATGATCTGCCTCGCCGGGCACTCGCGGTTGTGAATCGATTCGGTTTTCGACTCGCAGACTGCATCATCGCGAATAGCACGCAGGTTGCCAGTCTCGTCGTCACAGAGGATCGGGTGCCCGCGACGCGAGTGGCCGTCGTTCCCAATTTCGTCGACGAGTCGGCCTTCACCGCGCCGAATCCTGCACACCGCGCACAACTTCGCACGGAGCTTGGTCTCGATCCGCGCTGCATCGTCATTGGATGTATCGCCGGGCTTCGACCGGTAAAGGATCATGAAACGCTAATCAGGGCCGTCGCCGACCTTCGTTCACGATGGCCGCTGCTTCGTCTCGTACTCGTCGGTGACGGTGAGCTGCGGCTCCGGCTCGAGGCGCTCGTACGACAGCTGGGGCTCACCGACACCGTTGTTTTTGCCGGAGCCCGCCCGAACGAGCCAAATCTCCATCATCTCTTCGACATCTCCGTTCTGAGCTCGCTGAGCGAAGGGCTCCCGAACACCATCGTCGAAGCGATGGCGGCCGGGAAACCAGTCGTCGCAACGCGAGTTGGCGGCGTGGTCGACGCAGTACTCGACGGTGAAACCGGAACGCTCGTGCCGGCCCGATCGCCGACCGATTTTGCGACGGCGATCGAGCAGCTTCTTCTCCATACGACGTTACGACAGTCCATGGGCGACGCGGCGCGTCGGCGGGCACGGTCCGAGTTCCATGTCACGAATGTCCTCGGAAGACTCGAATCGCTGTATGAGCGACTCCTCACCTCGCGCGCACGATGATGCCGCGAAGGCATATCGCGGTCAACGAGCCGGCGAGCTCTGTGACATACGATCCGCTTGCGACTTCTCCGGCCATCGCGAGCCGGTGGGCAATGCGCGTGAGAGGTCGGTCTGCGTCCGTCGAGAGCGCGGGCGATGGCCTTCTGACAGGGGTGCGATGGACGATTCCTTATGTCGCTTTTCTGGGGTACATCCTCGCCATCACGACTTATCGGCTTCCGATCGGAAGCGTGGCGATCGTGGCGGGCCTCGCTGGGCTCTTGTTCCAGTCAGGCCCGCGACGGTTTCCGTGGCTGCTCATCTGGTTTGCAGCCTTCGTTCTCTGGTGCGCGATCGGTTACGTGTACAGCCCATACCCGCAACGAACATGGGACGGGTTGGTAGCGCTCGCAAAGCTTTGGGCGATTGTCCTCGTTGGCGTCAATGCTTTTCGCTCGCGCGCGCAAATCCGCTTCTTCATGGTGTTCTTCCTTGCGTGCTTCGCGCTCTATCCACTCCGAGGAGCGTTTGCGAACTATTTTCTGTATCGCTACACGGTTTTCGGTCGCGCCATCTGGAATCAGGCGTTCGAGAATCCTAACGATCTCGCGGCATTTGCATTGTTGCAGCTTGCCATGGTCGCCGCTCTGCTGTCCGTCGAGCGACGAGTGTGGCTCAAGCGCTGCGCTCAGGCTGGCCTCGTTCTGCTGCCGCTGCTGATCCTCATGACGCAGTCGCGGGGCGCCTTCATCGGGTTGGCGCTCTTTAGCGTTGGCTGTGTGATCGGGCAATGGCGACGCATTCGACGCTTGCTCGATTCGAAGCGACGCCTGCGGATGATCAGCGTGACGCTGTGCGTGATTGCCGCCGTCTCGTACTTCGCGCCAGATGCGGTGTGGAAGCGCCTAGAGGGAATGAAGTACCTAACGAATACGCAGCAATTGAATGAGGTGGACAGTGAAGGCTCCGCGCGCCAGCGGTG
The DNA here is from genome assembly GCA_035280125.1 of Gemmatimonadaceae bacterium. Classification (GTDB taxonomy): domain Bacteria; phylum Gemmatimonadota; class Gemmatimonadetes; order Gemmatimonadales; family Gemmatimonadaceae; genus AG2. The sequence continues at coordinate 11,525 of DATEGN010000544.1, forward strand.
GGAGATCTGGCGCGTCGCAACCAAGATCATTGGCGAGCATCCGGCGCTCGGCGTCGGTGTATCGGCTTATCCGCTCGCTCACGTCGTTTACGCGAGGGGCGAGGAGTTCAATCCGACGGCCGCCGGCGAACGTGACACGCACAGCACCCTGCTCAACCTGCTCGCGGAGACCGGTGTGCCCGGAACGCTGTTCTTCCTTTGCATGGTCATCAGCGTCGTCATCGACGCTGAGCGCGCGCGTCGAGAGTGCAAGCGGCGAGGTTCTCAGCGTGCGATGCCGCTGTTCTTCCTCGAGATTGGCCTCCTCGCGTTTTTCGGTGCCGGAACGTTTGGCTCATTCGGCTATCTGGCATTCCTGTACATCCATCTGACCCTTCTCTGCATGACCGCCGACGCAACGCGGCGCGAGCTCGGGTCCGAACGCGCGGCGTTCCTCGGAGCGAATTAGCGATGTGCGGGATCGCAGGGTGGATGGGTGAGCCGCCGAGCAGCAATGGTTTGCTCGCGGACCTCCGGTCGATGTGCGACGCGATTCGTCATCGAGGGCCAGACGACGACGGCTATTTCACAGCGCCTGGTGTCGCGCTCGGAATGCGGCGCCTCAGCATCATCGATGTTGCCGGCGGGAAGCAGCCCGTCGTCAACGAAGACGCGAGCGCGTACGCCGTCTTCAATGGTGAGATCTACAATTACCGGCAACTGCGTCGCCGGCTGGAGATCGCGGGGCATCACCTAACGAGCCAGAGTGACTCCGAAACGCTCGTGCATCTCTATGAGGAGCGTGGCGAGCAGCTCGTGCACGCCCTGCGGGGAATGTTTGGCTTCGCTCTCTGGGACGCACGGCACCAACGACTCCTGCTCGCCCGGGATCGACTTGGCATCAAGCCGCTCTACTACTCGTGCACGCCGGAACGGCTGGTGTTCGCGTCAGAGCTCAGCGCATTTCTCGCGCTCGAAGATTTGCCGTGGACGCTCGATCGCCGAGCCGTCGGGCAGTACCTGGCGCTCGGCTATGTTCCCGATCCGCTCTCGATCCTCAAAGAGGTCCGAAAGCTTCCGCCGGGACATCTGCTCACGCGTGATCGCGATGGTCGAGTCACGTTGGCACGCTATTGGTCGCCAGTGGCCGTTGCTCAGACTGAAATCTCCGAGCGCGACGCAACCCAGGAGCTGCAGCGCCTCCTGGGTGAATCGGTCTCGTGTCATCTCGAGTCCGATGTGCCGCTTGGCGCTTTTCTCTCCGGCGGCGTGGACTCCTCGACCGTGGTTGCCTACATGAGCCGGCAAGCGCGTACGCCGGTGCGAACGTTCTCCATCGGATTCCCCGAGCGTGAGTTCAACGAGGCGCCCTACGCCGCAGAAGTTGCGAGCGCACTCGGCACTCAGCACACTGAATTGATCGTACGAGCCGATGCGGATGCGCTCGTCGAGGAGGTAGTGCGGAGCTTCGACGAGCCGTTTGGTGACTCGTCGGCCTTGCCGACGTACCTCGTCGCGCGCCTCGCTCGGGAACAGGTGACGGTGGCTCTCTCCGGTGACGGAGGGGATGAGCTCTTCGGCGGGTACACGCGATATGCGGAGACGATCGGTCGTCGCGAGCTCCGAGCGGCGCCGTTGCGCGCGTTGATGCGGGCCTTTGGACATTCATTGCCTTACGATGCACGGGGCCGCAACCGGCTCCTCGACCTGGGCCGCACGCGCTGGGGACGTTATGCAGCGACCGTTGCCGCTGCGCCCGCGATTGCGGACGGTGGCGTTGCCTTGGCCGACATTGCACAGGAGGTCGGACCGCTCGATACGGTCCTCGAACGCTGGACGTGCGAGATATCTGAGCGCGACTTCGTCACCCAAATGATGCTCGTCGATGTGCAGAGCTACTTGCCAGGTGACATCCTCACGAAGGTCGATCGGACCAGTATGGCGGTATCCCTGGAGGCTCGAGTTCCCTTATTGGATCATGAAGTCGTGGAATTCGCTCTCTCGCTGCCGTCGCATCTCACCATGCGAGACGGCACGGGCAAGTGGCTCTTGCGAAAAGCCATCGATGGTCTCGTTCCGCGTTCGGTGCTGGAGCGTCCCAAGCAGGGCTTTGGCCTT
>DATEGN010000545.1:0-7936 GCA_035280125.1 Gemmatimonadaceae bacterium
CCACAGGCCGGCCATCGCCCACACGGCCGCCGCGACGAACGCAACGACGAGACAACTCGCGGCGTGGAGGAGGGGCGCGCGCCAATGGAGTGGCGCGAGCGGCGCGCGTCGGGCAACGCGCGCGATGATCGGAGTGAAGGCGCACCACACGTACCAGCCGGGTGCCTCGCTCAAAAATGCGCGCCACAGCTCGATCGGGTGGCCGGCGATGCGTGAAAACATCACCGTCTCGAAGGTCGCGAGAAGCGCCGGAACCGTCCATGCGGCAACCACGAGCCACGGCGCAACGAGTGCTGCCGGCTCTGCTACCGGTGCTTCGCCCTCGCGTGCCGTAGCGCTCCATCGCAATCCCAAGCTCACGGTGTGACCGCCCCGTTCAGCCGATACAGCCGCTCGGCATTGTCATGCAGCACATCGCGCGCAAATGCTATTGCCTGCGCGCGTGTGATCTCTCGATCTCGCATCATTCCCGTGAGCGCGATGCCCAACGCGCGACGCGCCGTGTCATTTGTCTGCCAACCAATCTCCTCCCAATCGAGCTCGGGAACGCCATTCGGCCAGAGATCGGTACCAAAAAGCAGCTTTTCCGGATACCACTCGAGCCAGTAGCGGAGCGACATCGCGAGATGCTGTGGCGTTTCCATCCAGGTCAGCTGCGAGATGTCGGCGTAGACGTTCGGCTTCATCACGAGATACGCGATCGCCGGCGTGTACGAGACGGCGCCGGCGTGCAAGAGCACGAACTTGGTCTTGCGCAAGGTTGCGTCATTGAGCATCGGCTCGAGCAGCACGGGATTCGCGCCGGACAGATAGAAGTAGCTGCCGCATCCGGCACCGGTGTGAATGTGCACCGCAAGCCCGAGCCGGCCCGCTTCGCGTGCGACAAAATGAAACAGGTAATCCTGAAGGTGTCGATAGTCCGCCGTGTCTGGAGTGCCTCCGCCCACATAACGCGAGTAAATGGCCGACGCCTGATCCGGCGTCGCCGCGGCGAAGTCGAGCGAGCGGAGATAGGCCGCCTCGAACTTGATCGCGATCGCGCCTTCTCGCTTCTGCGCCTCGAGCGTCGGCGTCACGACGCGTGACGTGTACTCGGCGAGCGTCGCGGGAAGATTGGTGACGCCAACCGCGTTCATGTATCGGCCGCGAAGCATGTCTTCGCGCGAGAAGAAGAACTTGCGATCGGGTGTCTGCGCGGCGAGTGGGCCATTGTCGAGCGGGAAGAGGAGCCCGTCGTCGAATGGCACCCAGCGATGATGTGCGTCGTTCAGCCCGCGGCCCATGGCAATGCGATTCGAGAGCTCGACATCGATGCCGATGCGGCCGAGGACCCAGGCGGGGTAGTCGTCGCCATGCTCCGCGCGTGCACGTGCCTTAGCGGCAACGACCGATTGAATGTGCGCCGGCGTGCGGTCGTCGTACTTGTAGCCCCAAAGGTCCTTCCACGCCGCGAGGTATTGCGGATTCTCGGGACGGGTCGTTAGCCCGGCAGGCGTCGGCTCGAGTGGATCGCAGGGCAGCGCATCGAACTCGTCGTCCTTCTCGCCGGGCGCGACAAGCTTCGGCGGGTGTGAGTGATTGTCGATCGCGCGGATCTGGCGGATCGCGGTCATCAACGTCGAATCCACGGTTGTCGACTGCGCACGCGCCGTGGTGGCAAGCCCGATGACGACTATCGTGCTCGACAACATGAAGACTGCGACGATTGCTCTTCCTCTCATGACAATGTTCCCCGTCCTCTCCCAAGCAGGCGACGTGCGCCATTGCAGCCGTCGTACAACGGTTGGATTTGTCTTCGCGCCATTCGCGTCGGCCCTAGCTCTGCCCCTCGCCTCTATACTGCCACTATTCGCTCCGCAATGCGACCAGTGGATCGACTCGTGTCGCTCGCACCGCGGGAATGAGGCACGCGAGCAGCGCCGCCAGACCGAGTACGCTCGCGACCACACCGAATACTGCTGGATCGTTAGGTCGCACTTCGAAGAGCAACAATCCCAATGCTCTGACGAATACCGCGCCCATGAGCAGGCCGATCGACATTCCAACGACGATCTGCTTGGTGCCCTGCCGGCACACCATGCGAATGACACCGCCTGCCGTCGCGCCGAGCGCCATGCGAATGCCCATTTCCCTCGCGCGCCGGTCGACGGAAAACGCCATCACCGCGTAGAGCCCGATCGCGGAGAGCAGCAAGGCAACGACGCCGAAGATCACGAACAACGTGCCAAAAACGCGCACGGGCCAGACGGGTTTGTTGAGCACATCGTACATCGACGCGGTAGCGTAGACGGGCAGGTCGGGATCGAGAGCCGAGATGACTTTTCGCACCGTTACAGCGTTGGCGACGGTGGCGGGACCCCGCAGCGCGATGCTTGCCGACGTCAACCGATGCTGTTGCCAGAATGAAGTGAGCACCTCAGGCGGAAAGTGATCGCCGTCGGCGCTCACCCTGCCGAGCGCGTACAGGCTCGGGATCACACCGACAATGGTCAGCCATTCAGTCGTGTTGCTGTCCGCGACAATTCTGATCCGGCGGCCGAGCGGGTCAGCGCCCGGGAAATTCCGCCGCGCGAATGCCTCGCTCACTACGGCCACGCGTTGCCACTCGGATCGATCCGACGAGAGAATCGCTCGACCGCGCAACACCGGAACGTTGAATGCGTGAAAAAAGCCTGGACTTACGGCGAGCGATTGGGCAAACGGATAGTCACGTTCGCGCACATAGCTGTGGCCTTCGATCGCGATGCGCTCGCCGCGCCATCCCGCGCCCGGGAGATCGCTGCCGAGGTACACGCCGTCAAGACCCGACTGTGCCGTGAGATCGCGCTCGACGGTCTCGAAGAACTGGCGCTGTCGGAGCGTATCGGTTGTCGTTAGGCTCGTTCGCGCTGTGACGACGGCCTCGGACGTGAATCGCGGGTCGAGCCGGCGCAATTGCACAATGCTCTTGGTCATGAACCCTGCCGCGAGCAGCATCATCGTTGACAACGCGAGCTCGCCGACGACGATCGCGCGACTGAGTCGGCCGATGCGGAATGATGACGCGGCATGCGATTCGTCCTTGAGAATCGTGCTGATGTCGACACGCGCCGAGTGTATGGCCGGCAAGAGACCTGACGCGATGCTCGCCACAATCGCTAGTGCGAGCACGAACGCGAGAACCGGGATGTGAAGCCTAATGTCCATCCAGAAGGGCTGGTCGTCCGCGAAGGTGACCAGAGCACGATTAAATGCGATGATGCCTGCCTGCGCCAGCAAAGTGCCAACGGCCGCCGCGGTCAGAGCGATCACGGCAGATTCGATGAGCGCCTGACGGATGACAGCGGTGCGCGACGCCCCCAGCGCGACGCGAATGCCGATCTCCCGCGTCCGATTCGACGCTCGGCCCAGCAACAGATTCGCGACGTTCGCGCAGGCGATGAGCAACACCAGAAAGACGGCGGTGAGCATGCCGTACAGCAGCGAGTACACGCGAGCCGGCATCGTTGCCCGAATGAACGGCTGCGCCATGGTGCGCAGCGCGACGCTGTCAGCAGGTTCGCTGCTCACGAGTCGACGCGACACGGCCAGGAGGTCGGCATTCGCGTTCGCGTAACTCACGCCGGGTCTCAGCCGCGCGAGGAGAGTCAGTTGGCTGCCCTGCCCGGGATGCAATCCGGCCGCTTCGAGTTGAAGGGGTAGCCATGGCCCCTGGAAGCCTCGCGGAAACTCGTAGCCCTCGGGCATCACACCGATGATCGCGTAGGGCTGTCCGTTCACGCGGAGCGTCTTGTTCAAGACACTCGAATCGCCGCCGAATCGATCACGCCACATCGCATGCCCGAGCATCGCCGTCGGCGCGGCACCGGGTGCGTTGTCCTGGAGGCTGAACGTCCGACCGATGATTGGTCGCACGCCCGCGACCTCGAAGACGCCCGCGGTCATGCTCGCCACGCGAATCCGCTCCGCGCGGTCACCGCCAGTGACGTTTGCCGTGCTGCCGAGATATGCGGCAACGATGGCAAACGATCGTTGATCAGCCTGATAGCGCACGAAGTCTGCGTACGGGACGAGCGCCTCCTGCCCGCGGCCCGTTGGATCGGCGCGATAGATCATCGCAATGCGCTCGGGATTCTCGAAAGGCAAGCCCTTGAGGAGCAAACCATAAATGATGCTGAACATCACGGTGCTGAGCCCGATGCCTAACGCGAGCGCCGCGACGCCGGCTGCGACGGTGCCCGGGCTGCGACGCAGTGACCGCAGCCCGTAGCGAAGGTCGCGACGCAAGGAGCCCGAGTGATAGGCGTGAATCGCACGCGGCGGATTGCGGCGCCGACCGCTCCGGGCTGCCTCATCGAAGCGCTCGTCCTTCAGCTGTGCGACAAGCTGCGCTCGCGCTTCAGCCTCGCCCACTTTCGGTGCTAATTCCGCGAACTGTGCCTCGAGGTGTTGCGCGACTTCCTCGACGATCTCGGCTTCCTCCTCTGGCCGGAGCCCCGCATTGGCAACGCGCGCCCGGACGTCCACACGCCAATCATACATAACGCACCCCTGAGACTCGGTTGATCGCGGTTACGAAGGCCTTCCAGCTGTCTCGCTGCGCCTCGAGGGTCGCCTTGCCGGCGGCGGTCAGCCGATAGAACCGCCGTCGGCGCTCGCCCGGCTTCTCGACCCAGCGCCCAACGATCCAGCCACGCTCTTCCAGGCGATACAACAGTGGGTAGAGCGTCGCCACGTGGAAGGTGAGCACGCCCTTGGAACGCGACTCGATGAGCTTCTGGAGCTCGTACCCGTGCCGCGGCTCGTGCTCGAGCAACGACAGGATGAGAAACTCAGCGCTTCCCTTCTTCAACTCGTCGGTGAGCATGGAAGTCCTATATGTGGGACTCACATATATACTGCTCACGCAGCGCGCGGCGTCAACATGCGGCAGATGATCGCCGAGCGTCGATTCGATTAAGAGTCGATTACGGACCGGTGTCCGGCAGATCGATTTCCTGCCGGCCGCTATGGAGCGCGCGGCTGTTGCCGGACCATACGAACTGTCCGGAAAGACGTGGCGGCAGGGTGACCACGGCGCGCAGGCCGGTCGACGTGCGCGTTAGGCGAACCTCGATGTCTCCAGCGGGATGCGGGACACGTCCTTCGACCGACCGTAGGGGCCCGAGCGACGGCGCAATCCGAACCGTGCGAAAGCCCGCGCTGCCTGGCCGCACGCCGAGCACGGTCGCGAGCAACTCGTAATTCGGATGCGCCGCCCAAGCGTGCGAGTCGGACCGGGTCGGCTCCGGATTCTCCGGCGTGGAGGTGAGCCCCAGCTGCAACATTGCGCGCCAGGGCGCGAGCTGCTCGATGAGCCGATCGCCGAGCCCCGCCTGACGCATCGCTTCGAACAGATAGAACTTGAAATAATAGGTGGCTTGCGTAAGCGCGGTATCGGCAAGCACGCGCTCCATGAGCGAACGCTGATTCGGACCGGCGACAGCACCCGTGAGCACCGCGAGCACGTTCGTCTGCTGGCTGTATGCATCGACACCAACCGCATCGCGAAACAGTCCGCGCCGAGCGTCCCATGCCCGCGCCCGCGTCGCCGCGATCACTTGCTCGGAGCGTCGCTGATATTCATTCGCCATTGAGCGGACGCCGGCGTCGCTCTCGAGGTGCGCCGCCTGTTGAAGCGCGTAGGCGTAGAGGAGCGTGATCGTCGCTGAATGACCATCGTAGGTGCCGGGCGGCGCGCCGTCATGCCATTCGCGCGCCCAGTCCACGTAATTCCAGTACGGCATTGGACCGAGCATGCCCGTGCTGTCGACCCGGGCGGCGTACCAGTCGAGAATGCCACGAATCCCTGCAAGGCGCTGCGTGACAAACCGCGGATCGTCGCGCAGCATGCGGTAATCGTTCACCATCGCGATGTAAATCAACGAGAATGGCGGAATGATCTGTGGCAGCGCGGAGGGATAGCGACTCGTCGTGAGCCCCTCCGGAATGCGTGACTCGTCGAAGTGCTCGATCGCCTGGCGCACGAGCCGGTCGTCGCCACTCATGTAGAGCGAGATGAGTGATTGTATTCGCGTGTCGCCGACGTATTGCAACTGCTCGTAGTACGGCGTGTCCATGTACGTCTCGAACGCGCCGATCCGCGCGCCGTTCCAATCCATGCGCCAGACGTCGCCGAGCCATGCTTGATCACTGGCGAATTGCGCGCGCTCGCGGAGCGGATACCCCGTAAAGATTCCGTGAACGTCGTTAATGGTGAGCACTGCGTCGGCGGTCTCGATGTCGAGTTCGACGTAACGAAACGACCGCCAGTACAGTGGTTGGAACACGCGCCGCTCGCCGCCGTCGGGCCGAAACACGTCATGCACGCCGAGGATCGTTCGTCCCTCGATGTCGTTGCGATTGCCTTTCGCGCCGTGCGCGTCGACCGGCGCCTCGGCGTACGTCAGCGTGACGAGGCTCCCCGCGCCGCCGGTCGTTTCGAGCACCGGGTACGCGTTCGTGGTGTGCGACTGATCGAGTAGCAGTGAGGCTTTCGTGTGCGGGGGAACGATGAGAGCGCCCGTGCCGTTCAGAAAGCCGCCGTCGGCGGCGACGCCGACCGCACGACGCACCTTCGTTAGGCGTTGAATCGTTTCGTCCATCGGCGGAATCGAGCGCGGCTCCAATTGCCAGCCGAAGGTCTCGCCTGTGGTTGGCCCGATCGTGCCGCGCCAATGCGCGCGACCAATGACGGCCGAGCCAGCGGGTACGTCGAATGCCGCCAGTGGTGCCGCGTCTCCACGACCTGACGGAGCCGACACCATGAGCCACCGCGAATCGTCGAACTCTGGCTGCTCCCAGTGCCACGGATATCGGGTCGCATCGACGGACTCGCCGGGACCGGCTGCGTAGTAGCCGTGGACCGTCGCGTTCGTGATCACGATCGGGGTGTAAGCGGAATCGACGAGCAGCTTCCAGCCCGGACCGGTGTTGACGAGCGCGCCATCGCGCTCACTCTCGCCCTGTAGGAGAAACCCGGTGCGATAGCTGTGTTGCGCGACTGGCCGTGTCGCGCCCCAGTTCCACACCACCGCCGCGAGCACGTTGCGGCCGACGTGCAGCTGTGGCGCCAGGTCGACCGTTTCGTATCGCCAGTGGGCAATGTCTGAGCGCTGTGGCCCCGATGAGACGGCCGTACCGTTCAAGTACAAGCGATATCGATTGTCAGCCGAGACGTGTACGACGAAGCGTTCAGGGACGGACGACAGCGCGAAGGCTCGTCGGGTGTGAAAGACGACGAACGAGTCGCCAGGGACGTTAGGCGGCGCGATCCAGCTCGCCGCAGTCACGCGGCCATTTGACTGCGCAACGAGCGCCGAGGCGACGAGCGCAGAGAGTGTGAGCGACGCGATCGCCTTACGTGCCGCCATCCGATGCCGCCGCGACGCGAGTCACGTTTCGTTCCGGCGGTTCGACGCCCATCAGATGATGGACGAAGAAGTCGTTGCGCTTCTTCTCCCCATATGGTCCGCCGTTCGTGTGCCCCGCGCCCGGAATCACGAGCAGGTCGAACATCTTGTTCGCCTTGATGAGCGCATTCACAACCTGGAACGTCGACGAAGGATCGACGTTCATGTCCATCTCTCCGACAACGAGCAGCAAGTTGCCTTGCAGTTTATAGGCATTGTCCACATTGGAAGAGGCTGCGTAGTGTGGGCCCAGCTCACCCATCCACTGCTCGTTCCACCAGATCTTGTCCATGCGGTTGTCATGGCAACCTGCCGCGGAGACGGCGGCCTTGTAGAACTCGGGATGGAAGAGCAGAGCGCCCATCGAGTTCTGTCCGCCAGCAGACGTGCCGTAAATCCCGACACGAGTGATATCATAAAACGGGTGCTTCGTGGCGTATGCCTTGTGCCAGAGAATGCGATCGGGGAACCCCGCGTCACCGAGGTTCTTCCACGCGACATCGTGA
>DATEGN010000546.1:0-2618 GCA_035280125.1 Gemmatimonadaceae bacterium
TGAGGCGCGATCGCGAGGCCCAGCGCCGTTTCCAGGTGGCCGGCGAGCTCTGGAGTGTGAGCGAGCGCGACACCCAGAGCGTGCCAGGAGCACGAGCGCCAAAGTGTCTGGTGTTTGAATCTCAAGCAGCCGTTCGGCGCGCTTGGAGCTATCCAGGAAATTGGCGTGACATGGACGATAGCGCGCTCTGGAGACTCAGCGAGCTCACCGCATCGAAGTCGGCTCTTATCGAGGGGATGACGAGAGCGTTCATCAGCTCGATTGTGGCGCAGAGAAGGGCAAGCGACCTGATCTCCACAGCACGAGCGTCGCTCGAACAGAATCGCGCGATGCGTGAGCAGCGCAAAGCACTCATTCAGCAGTGTCGAGTGGCGCGCCGAGAAAGTCATGACGGGGTGGCGAACTATGCGCGCGACGCGCGTGCGGCCGGCAAGTCGGAGTCCGACGTACTCGACAATCTCGACGCGCCGCTGGGGCAAGCGGCCTTTGTGGTGAATGATCCTCAGCGCTCAGCGCGCCTGATATCGGATGTCAAGCGCTGGTGCAACGAGGCATTCAACGCGGCGTGAGCAGGCTGACAACCGAGCTCGATTCCACTCGACAAATGGCTGCTGTTCGCGTTCCCGATGCGGTCGAATCCGGAAGTGCCTTCTCGCTGGAGCAACAGGCACGGCTCCTGGCGTCGCTCGGGCAGGCTGTCATTGCCACCGACGCAATCGGCACGATTCGCTTCTGGAATGCAGCGGCGGAGCAGCTGTATGGTTGGACGGCGGCGGAGGTCATTGGTCGCAACATCACCACCGTGACGCCTGGAGCGACGTCGGAAGAGGAAGCGCGCGAGATCATGGGAGCGCTGGGGCGCGGCGAAAGCTGGCATGGCGCGTTCTCCGTTCGGCGCAAAGACGGGACGACCTTTCTCGCGGACGTCACGGACACACCAGTCTTCGATGATCAGAACACGCTCATCGGCGTTGTCGGCGTGTCCAGCGACCTCTCGGCGCGACATCGTGCCGAGCTGCGCGCCCGATTTGTCGCCGGCGCCGCGCGAGCACTGGCCGCGCCGCTCGAGCCTAGCGAGGTGCTCACGAAGCTGAGCGAGGTGTCGATCCCGGCATTCGCGGACCTCAGCATCGTCTATCGCCTGGGCGACGACGACAGGATTCACCGCGTCGCTTCGTCGCACGTCGATCCGGCTCGTCAGCATCTCATCGACGAGCTCGAACGGAGTCATCCGGTTGATGTGGATTCGAATGCGCCGGTGCCCCGGGCGTTCAGGGCGCGCGAGCCGCTCCTCTGGCGCGATCCCGTACAGAACGAATGGAACCTGGCGGACGACGGCTACGCACGGCTCGTGGCCGCGCTGGACGTCTGTTCGCTGATCACCGTCCCGCTCATCGCGCGTGGACGACCTCAAGGCGCGCTCGTCCTCGCGATGACACGGAACGCAGCCGGTGGCAGCGGTCGCCGATTCGAGAATGAGGATTTGGCGGCGGCGGAGTCCCTCGCGAGTCTCGCCGCGCTGGCTCTCGACAATGTCATGCTACTTCGCGTCGCCGACCAGGCGCGGGCCCAGGCAGAAGAGGCAAATCGCGCGAAGTCGGCATTTTTGGCTTCGATGTCGCACGAGTTGCGGACGCCGCTGAACGCCATCGGCGGCTACATCGAGCTCCTCGAGATGGGATTGCGCGGCCCCGTGACCGATGCGCAGCGCGTCGACCTGGGCCGCATTCGCCGGAGTCAGCAGCATCTCACGAGCCTGATTGATAATGTGCTCAACTTCGTGCGACTCGAAACGGGTCATCTGCCATTCCAGATCGAGACCGTTTCACTCGAGAGCACGATCCAGCGAGTCGCGGAGCTCGTTCTACCGCAGCTGGAGCGCAAAGGCCTTCGATTCGTTCAGTCCACGGCCACCGAGCCGGTGAGCGTCCGCGCCGACGCGGAAAAACTTCGTCAGATTCTCATCAACCTCCTCACGAATGCCGTGAAGTACACGGCGCCAGGTGGCGAGATCACGCTTTCCATCATGGTAGAGAGCGAGGTCGTGCGGGTGGCGGTGCGCGATACGGGCATCGGAATACCCGCCGAGATGGTCGACCACGTCTTCGAGCCGTTCGTGCAATTGGGACAGCTATCGACGATACCCGGCGAAGGCGTCGGTCTGGGACTCGCGATCAGCCGCGATTTCGCGCGTCACATGGGAGGCGATATCGCAGTGTCGAGCGAGGTCGGCGTGGGAAGCACCTTTACGGTGAGACTTCTCCGGGCCTGATCCGCTGACACCGGCGAGGTTCAGCCAGGCATTTCACACCGAGCCACGCGCTCGTGGACGTGCGACGACGCGCAACGATGAATCGAGAACGGGAAAGCGGCGGCGGAGCGCGTCCGCCATGCGGCTGCCGAATCCCTGATGGAGTTTCGGAAACGGGTCTCCCTCCATGCGGAGCACGTCGAAATCAAATTGCCGATCGAGGATCCCCCGGAGCGTGCGGGGGGCGTAGTAGAACAGATGATGCCACGAATCGTAGTGGCGGCCCCGCAACGGCTTGAGGTTACGCTTGCCGAGGAAGGTCTTCCACGACGCTGCCAATGACTCGATGTTCGGCACGCCGATGTAC
>DATEGN010000547.1:0-8472 GCA_035280125.1 Gemmatimonadaceae bacterium
CCAGAATTGCGTCATTACCCGATAACATAGAGCATTGGTGAAGTGTCTTCATGGACCACACGGAGGCTGTTCGATGATACGACGCATGCTCTTGGTGATAACGATCGTCGTCGGTACGGCACGATCCGTGGCTCACGAGGCAGGTACCGTCGCGGAGTTCAATGTCGAGAGCAAGGCGTACGGCCGCACGCGCCATGTCTGGGTCTACACACCGCCTAACTACCCCGAGGCGTGTGGTGAAGCCTGCTCACTCGTCGTGGCATTCGATGGCGGCGACTACGTCACCGACATACCGCTGCCGAGGATTCTCGATTCGCTCACGACGGCGAGAGCCATAACGCCTACCATAGCATTGCTCATCGATGATGCCTCCGGCGCCGAGCGCTTGGCCGATCTCGCGAATCAGCCGCAATTCGTGACTTTCGTTGCCGACGAGTTGATGCCTTGGCTCAAAAGTCGCTACCGTGTGACTCACGACCCGGCGCGCACGATCATCACGGGTTCCAGCGCGGGCGGACTCGCCGCTGCCTATCTCGCCCTGGAGCGGCCGGATCTTTTCGCGAACGTCCTGTCGCAGAGCGGCGCGTTCTGGCGCGGCAACGAAGGATCGAATGACGCGCCTTACGAGTGGCTCACGGCCCGATACAAGGCGACATCTCACCGCTCGATCCGTTTCGTTCTCGAGGTTGGCTCAACCGAATCTCACGGTGCGATGGGTGGTGCGGCCCCTTCCATCTTGAGCGCCAATCGGCGACTCCGTGACGTATTGCAGGCAAAAGGGTATCCGGTCGAGTATTTCGAGGTTCCGGGTGGCGTGCACGCGCCACAGACGTGGAAGCTTCGACTACCAGTGGGCCTTTCGCTGCTCGCGACGGCGCCGTAACGCCGCGTTCGGAATTCGTAGCCAGTGCATGGAACGAGTACTGGCATTGTGCCAAGAGTGTTCGGATCGAGGCGTCAAGGTAGCGAGCGGAGTGATCGTGCTCTTCGGCTGCCGGGAACGAGTGCACAAGAGATCTATCAATATTGCGCTGCGCTGCTTCGGACAGGCCGCACGCCACGAGCGTTGGCAACGTTCAAGCTGTAAGATCCTCCCATTGACATTCGATGTATGCGCACCACATAATGCATCGACATTCGATGGGAGGACCGTGTCGCCGCGATCGCCGACGCTCGATCTGCTACAGGGAACGCTCGATCTCCTGATCCTCAAGACGCTCTCGTGGGGACCCGCCCACGGATATGCGATCGCGAAATGGATTCAGCAGCTGACCCGTGAAGTCCTCACCGTCGGCGAAGGGTCACTCTATCCAGCGCTCCACCGGCTCGAGGAGCGGGGCTGGGTCAAGGCGGACTGGCGAGTTTCCGAGAACAATCGGCGCGCGAAGTTCTACACGCTCACCACGGTCGGACGACAGCAGCTCCGGGCCGAGACGGACATGTGGGGCCGCTTCGTGGGTGCCGTTGCGCAAGTGCTGAATACAACCGAGCAGCCAACCTAGCGCGAGAAGGCGAGCATGCCCGAGCGAAGTTGGCGTCGATACGTCAGGCCGATGCGCGCAAATCTCCGCGCCGACATCGACGAGGAGCTTCGCTTTCATATAGAGATGCTCACGCAGGAGCTCGTCGCCGAAGGATGGCCGGCTCCTCGCGCTCGCGCCGAGGCCGAACGGCGCTTCGGGGCCGTCGCGCCGGTGCGCGATGCCTGCTTCACCATCGATCAGCGTCGTCATCGGCGCGCACGCCTGGCGGATACCATGAGCTTCGTTGCGGATGACCTCCGGTTCGGCGCGCGCATGCTGCGCCGCAGCACAGGCTTTTCCATTCTCGCCGTGCTCTGTCTCACGTTAGGCATCGGCGCGAATGCCGCCGTCTACAGCTGGGTCGAAGGTATTCTGCTTCGGCCCTATCCCGCCGTCGCGCATCAGGAACGACTCTACGTGCTCGTCGGGACCGATCGCGCTACCCCCGGCGGACATGATGGCATGTCGTGGCCCGATTTCGTGGACCTGCGTCGGAGCAGCCAACTCGTCGAGGCCTTCATCGCCGACAAGATTTGCGGGGCGCTCCTCAGCGGTGGCGATCGAGCAGACTGGGTCTCGGGCAGTGTCGTCTCATCGAACTATTTCGACGCGATCGGTGTTCGACCGATACTCGGCCGCGGCTTCATGCCGAACGAAGAGACGGGACGCAACGGACACCCGGTCATCGTCATCGCCTATCAGATCTGGAAGGAGCGATTTGGCGGGGCCAGTGACGTGATCGGCAAGAAGGTGGACTTGAATGGCGTGCCGTTCACCATCATCGGTGTCGCGCCGCGAGAGTTCGTCGGCACCTTTGTCGGCTACGCATTCCAATTTTGGGTCCCTGCTTCGATGCAGGAGGTCTTTGATCCGCCGAAATACAAGCTCGAGGATCGCGGCCAGCGGTGGATCGAGCCGTTCGTTTTGCTCAAACCGGGAGTCACGGCGCAACAGGCTGAAGCCGAGCTGTCCGCCGTGACCGATCGACTAGCGATCGAATTTCCGCTGACGAATCGGGGCCGTGGCGTCACCGTCGTTCCACTCTGGCAATCGCCATTCAATGGCGCGAGTAGGCTGGGTCCAACGCTGCGCATCGCGCTCTTCGTCGTCAGCTTCGTTCTGCTCATCGCGTGCGCCAACGTCGCCAATCTGCTCCTCGTTAGGTCGTTCGCGCGGCGGCGCGAGATGACGATCCGGCTCGCTCTTGGCGCGAGCCGCGGCCGGTTGATCACGCAGTTATTGACCGAGGGGACCATTCTCGCCGTGCTCGCCGCGGCCGGCGGTCTCCTCGTCGCGTATTGGTGCCGCAATGCGATGGTGTTGTTCTATCCTCCGCGCAGCGGAGTGCCGTTCCACTTTCCCGCGGAGCTCGATTGGCGCGTGCTGACGACGAGCGCCGTCGTGTGCATCGGGGCGACGTTGCTCTTTGGACTCGTGCCCGCGCTCGTGACGAGCAACGTCGATCTCGCGGGTGCGATGAAGTCTGACGCTGCTGGTGTCGTTGGGACGCGTGGCCGCTCATGGGTGCGCTCGAGTCTCGTCCTCGTGCAGATGTCGCTCAGCTTCCTGCTGCTGGTCGGTGCGGTTCTCCTGAGCCGAAGTCTCAGGACCACGCTCAATGCAAGTCCCGGCTTCTCACAGGACGTGATCGTGACTGCCCTGAGTCTTCCGGCGGCGTATGACTCGACTCGAGCGCGCCACTTTCAAGACGATCTGTTGCAGCGCGTCCAGGCGTTCGGTGGCGTCGAGTCAGCCGCCTTCGGACGGGTGTCGCCCTTCAGCAACCGGAATTTCTCGTCGGCGCCGATTGCCGTGGACGGGTATGTGCCTCCGGTAGGAGTGCAGCCCGCCGCGGACTACAATGAAGTGGGGCCGGGCTATCTCTCGACACTTGGTATTCCGCTCGTTGCCGGCCGCGAGTTCACCACGGACGACGATGAACGGGCGCCGCTCGTCGCGATCGTGAATGAGCCCATGGCCGCACAGTACTGGCCTAACGAGAGCCCGCTCGGCAAGCGACTCGTGGTCGGCGGCCGTCCGCTCCGCGTCATCGGCATCGCGAAGGCCGCCAAGTACCGATCATTCGGGGAGGGGACGTTGGCATTCTTCTACGTGCCGCTGCGACAAAGCGTCTCTCGTGAAGTGGCACTCAACATTCGGAGCAGAGCGAGCGCCGGCACACTCGCACCTCAGATTCGACAAGCCATCCGTGAGCTGGATGCCACCGTTGCCCCCCTCGCGATCATCACACTCAGAGACCAGGTCGTCCGCTCGACGACGACGCAGCGGATGGCGGTGACGCTGCTCAGCGTGTTTGGCGGACTCGCCCTCCTGCTCGCGGCGATTGGTTTGTACGGCGTGATGTCGTATCTCGTATCGCAGAGTACGGGCGAGCTTGGATTGCGCATGGCGCTTGGCGCAAGTGGATCCGACGTCCTTCGCTTCGTGCTATCGCATGGGATGGCGCTCACCACGTTAGGCATCGGGCTGGGCGCCCTGGCCGCGCTGGGCTCGACGCGGCTGATGGGCGATCTGCTCTATCGCGTCAGCCCGCGCGATCCCATCGCGTTCGCGTCGGCGCTCGGGCTGATGATGCTCGTCGCCATAGCGTCCTGCCTCGCGCCCGGCATCCGAGCCGCTCGGCTCGATCCAATCCGGGCATTGCGTCGTGAGTAGCCGGCAAGAGGGGTCATCTTGAACGTCACATCTTGACAGTCAAGATGTAAAGGTGGTATCCTCCGGTCGTCACCGACGAACGGAGTGGTTCGTGGCCGAACAGAATACCGACGTCATTCAGGGCACGCTCGACATGCTCATTCTGAAGACGTTGAGTCTTCAGCCGATGCACGGATTCGGGATCGCCCGGCGCGTCGAGCAGATTTCGCGAGGGGTGTTCAAAGTCAATCCCGGCTCCCTGCTCGTCGCGCTGCAGCGACTCGAGCGAGCCGGCTGGCTGGACTCCGCGTGGCGGCAAACCGAAAACGCGCGTCGGGCGAAATTCTACGAGCTCACGACGTCGGGCAGGAAGCAGCTCGACCTGGAGACGGCGGAGTGGACGCGTCGCGCCGCCGCCGTCGCCCGGCTCCTCAAGGCCGAGGCATAGAGCAATGTCTGTCTGGCGGCAGCTCACACGTGGAATGCGCGTCCTCACGCATCGGTCGGATGTGGACCGAGAGGTCGCCGACGAATTACAGCACTATGTGGAACTGACGACGGCCGACTATCGTGCGCGCGGCCTCTCAGCGGCCGATGCGCGACGTGCTGCGCAACTGGAGGTCGGAAACATGACGTTCGTTCGCGAGCAGGTGCGCTCCTACGGTTGGGAGAATTTTGTTTGGACGCTCGTCGCCGACCTCCGATTTGCCGCCCGGCGGTTGCGCTCCAATCCCGGCTTCACGATCGTCAGCGTTGTGACGCTCGCGTTAGGTATCGGCGCGACCACCGCGATCTTCAGCGCGGTGAATCCCATATTGCTCGCATCCCTGCCGTATCCAAACGCCCAACGATTGGTCGTGATCGCCGATCGTGGTGCGGATGGTTCGCCACGCGACGCGACGTTCGGGACCTACAGCGAGCTGCGCGTGCGGAGCCGCTCGTTCCAGGCCATTGCCGCGGTCGATCGCTGGCAGCCTTCGCTCACTGGCACGAACGAGCCCGAGCGATTGCAGGGGCAACACGTGAGCGCGAGCTACTTTCACCTGCTCGGCGTCACGCCGTTTGTCGGCCGTGACTTCGAGGAGCCGGATGATCGAGTCGGTGGGCCGCGCGTCGCTGTGCTCAGCAATCGGCTGTTGCAGCGTCGCTTTGGCGGCGATCGCTCGATCGTGGGCCGGCGGATCATGCTCGACGATGATGAGTATCTCGTCATCGGCGTCATGCCGGCACATTTCGCGAACGTGATTTCCCCGACCGTGGACATCTGGGCGCCGCTGCAGGAGCGCGCGCAAGCCGACTTCAATTCGCGCGAGTGGGGTCATCACTATCGGATCCTTGGCCGCCTGACTCCGAGCGCGACTCCCGGTCGCGCCCGACGCGAGATTGCGATGATTGGCCAGACTCCGCTTCCTGAGTTTCCGCGGCCACGATGGGCGGACATGACATCGATGCTCGTCCAGCCGTTGCAGGATGCAATCGCCGCCGATGCAAAGCCGATGCTGTTCGCGATTTGCGGGGCCGTACTCGTGCTGCTCACGATCGTCTGTGTCAACGTTACAAACTTGCTCGTTGGCCGCGGAGCGCAGCGGCGTGGCGAGTTCGCGATGCGCATCGCGCTCGGCGCCGGCCGCGGCCGGCTCGTGCGCCAGGTGTTGACGGAAACCGTGCTGCTGGCGGTGGTGGGCGGCGTGCTGGGACTGGAGGTCGCGCAGCTGGGCGTTCAGGGCTTGATTGCGCTCAGCCCACCGGGCTTGCCGCGCGTGGACGCGATGGGCCTCAATGGGCCGGTGTTCATCTTCGCGCTCACGGTGACGACGCTCATCGGCCTGACGATGGGGCTCGTTCCGGCCGTCGCCGCCACGCGCTCTGGACTGCATGAAGGCTTGCAACAGGGCTCCCGGCGAATGGCGGGAGGGCGCCGCGTCGTGCGAAGCACTCTCGTCGTCGCCGAGGTTGCGCTCGCACTCGTGCTGCTCGTGGGCGCCGGTCTACTGATGCGCAGCCTGCAGCGGTTGTTCGCCGTGGCTCCCGGCTTCACGGCACCACACCTCCTGACGATGCAAATCATCGAGCCTGGCCGGGCTTATCACACCGACAGCGCGCGAGCTCGGTTCTATGAGCAAGCGCTCGAGGCCGCAAGTCACGTCCCGGGTGTCACCGCGGCGGCGCTCACGAGTCAACTGCCGCTCAGCGACGATCTCGACGGCTACGGCTACGAGTTTCAATCGACGCCGAGCGTCAAGCCGGGCGAAGACGGCAGCGCGCTTCGATACGTCGTGACGCCGCGGTATTTCAGCACGATGGGAATTCCGCTCCTTCGCGGCCGCTGGTTCGACGAAAGCGACGTCCGTGGCGGTCCCGAAGCGATCATCATCAGTGAGTCGCTCGCGCGAAGCAAATTCGGTGACCAGAACCCGATTGGCCAGCGCGTTCGCTTTGGCCCGGAGGCGAACAGCGACCGTCCGTGGGACGTTGTCGTCGGTGTGGTTGGCGACGTGAAACAGGAGTCACTCGCCTTTGGCCAGACCGCCGCGTTCTATGTACCCATGGGCCGGTGGTGGTGGGTCGACAACGTGCAGTCGCTCGTTGTGCGCACCACTGGCGATGCGGCGGCGCTCGCGCCCAGCGTCAAGCGCGCCGTCTGGTCGGTGGATGCGAACCAGCCGATCGAGCGGATCGTTACGATGGATGCGCTCATCGCGAAAACGGCGTCGCAGCGGCGGTTCGCGCTGGTCATCATCGAAACCTTCGCATTCGCCGCATTGCTCTTGTCGGCGCTCGGGATCTACGGCGTTCTCTCGGGCCGCGTCACCGAGCGGATGCGCGAAATCGGCGTTCGTGCGGCGTTAGGCGCGACGCGTGGCAGCATCCTTGGCCTCATCGTGAGACAGGGAATGAGCCTCACGCTGCTCGGCGTCGTCATCGGCCTGGCCGGCGCGACCGCGGCGACGCGAGGGATCATGACGCTCCTCTTCGGTGTGTCGCGGCTCGATCCGGTCACGTACCTCGGGGTCGTCGTGCTGCTCGCCGGCGTTGCGATGATCGCCTGCTGGTTGCCCGCCTGGAGGGCGGCCAGGGTGGATCCGGCGATTACGCTGAGATCGGAGTAGGGCCGCGGGTAACGGGTAGAGGGTAGAGGGTAGCGAGCAGAGAGCAGAGAGCAGAGAGTATTAAGTACTCTCTACTCTCTACTCATTCCTGAGTGCAACCACCGGATCGGCCCCCGCCGCTCTTCTTGCCGGGATCCAGCACGCGATCCCCGCTACCGCGAAAAGAATCACCGGCACCCCGATCACGATCGGCAGGTAGATCACACCGCGCGCCGCATGAATCTCGACGAGCAGCGCGATGAGCCATCCAATCAGCGCGCCCCAGCCGATCGCGCCTAACGTATCCTTGGTGATCTCGACGACAATGCGATTGGCAGACGCGCCCAGCGCATGCCGAACGCCGATCTCCACGGCGCGGCGCGAGATCGAGTACGACACGACCGCGTAGATGCCGATCGCCGCGAGCAGCAGCAGGAGCGGCCCGAGCACGACGAACATCCGCGCCGGAATGCGGCGCAGGAACAAATTCTTTTCGATGTGATCGTCGAGCGTGCGGATGTCGTACACGACGAGTCCAGGATCGAGCTCGCGCACGACCCGCCGGATCTCCGGCGCGATCTGTTCGGAGGCGCGCGCCGAATGCACGTGTATCTCACCCGTCGCCGCCGGTCGATCGCGATACGAGAAGTACATCACCGGTGTCGGTCGTTCGCCGAACGAATCATTGATTGTGGTGCGCACGACGCCGACGATGACGTACGCTTTGCCGCGCGACTCGATGCGGCGGCCGATCGCTTGCGCTCCGGCGAGATACCGCTGAACGAAAGCCTCGTTGACGATGACCTGCGGCGGTGACGCCGCGTCGTTGAGCGCCGCGAAGTCGTGACCGTCGTGAAACGGAATGCCGAGCGTCGTGAAGTAGCCCGGTGTCACGACGTTGTTGAGTGCCTGATCCGTTGCGGCGTCGGCGCGGGCGCGCCCCTCGACGGTGAAGGAGCGCAGTGGAAGGCCATGAATGTCGAGCGGCACCGAGGTCGCGACCGCGGCGCCGTCCACGTTAGGCAGCGCTGCCAAGCGATCGACGAGCGAAGACACAAAGGCGAGACTCTGTGGCCCGGTTGGATTCTTCGCGGAGAGATCGTACGCGCCAAGGAGGACGCCGTCGCGGCGGAAACCCGTGTCGGTTTCGCGTGTCTCGCGGAAGCTGCGGAAGAAAAGCGCGGCAGCCGTGAGCACGATGAGCG
>DATEGN010000548.1:0-2699 GCA_035280125.1 Gemmatimonadaceae bacterium
ACTGATTCGGGAGAGAGTTCATGGGCGAGTACGATTTCATCGCGATAACCGCCTCAGCTGGCGGCATTTCCGCACTCGCCCACGTGCTGTCCTCGCTTCCGGCAGACTTCGACGTACCGATCGTCGTCGTGCAACATCACACGCCTGGTCGCACACCCGACCTGGCGCACGTGCTCAGCCGGCTTTCGAGACGGCCCGTGCGCATCGCCGAGGCCGGCCAGCGAATCATGCCGGGGACCGTGTACCTCGCCCCTGGTAGCGCCCACTTGATCGTTAGGCTCGACCAGTCGTTCGAGCTCATGGACGGCCGTCGCATCGCGTACGTGCGCTCATCAGCAGAGTCGCTGTTCTCCAGCGCTGCCGATGCGTACGGTCCGCGGATGATTGCGGTCGTCCTCACCGGCCTGGGACGCAACCGCGCGGGAGGAGTTCGTCGCGTGAAAGACGCCGGCGGGACGGTTATCGCGCAAGACGAGGCGACGTCGCGCTACTTCTCGATGCCGCAGGCCGCTCTCGCCACCGGCGCGGTGGATTCCGTCCTTCCGCTCGGCGGGATCGCGCCGGAATTGATCCACCTGACCGCGAAAGCTGCCTAACGCGCCCGGTCAGCTTCTTCAGTGCCCGTCCCGGATCGCCCACCAGGCACGCGAGCCAGTCGTTGCTAGAGAAGCCGCAGCAGGATCATGCCCGAGAGACAGCACGCGCACAGCATCGCGACCGTGGTGCCTAACGCCGACAGGTGGCGGTGGGCGGGATGCGCTGGAACACCGATTTGCCGCACGAGCGTGTCGCGCACGAATGGAATCGATGAGATCAATATGGCACCGTCGAGTGCGGCACCGACCATGAGCACCGGATGCGCGCCCACAGCGAGCAGCCCCAATGACGCGATCGCGGCGAGGTTGGCCACCGGCCGCCAATGGCGATCGAGGCGCTCGACACCAAGTAGACCAATGCCGGCGGCGAGGAAGCCCGTCGTCGCGATGAACCAGAGCAGCGTGACCGTCGTGCCCGGACGCATACCTGTGACCCAGACACCGGCTGCGGGATGCGCGGTCGCATGCAGAATGAGCAGAGTGCCGAAGAGACGACGCATGATTTCCCCTGAATGAGAACTTAGCGGTCCAGCATGGCTCGACCACTGGACCGCCGCAGTCGGGGAAGTGCCTCTTGTCGATCAAGCAATCCCTGATCGCTGTCAGCCAAACTCGGGCGGCGTGTCAGAGCGGCGGCGGACCAAACGAGCGCCTCGGCGCCGCGAGATTGCATATTCGCAACGCGGCTCCGACCATCAGCAAGGAGGTCACTATGCAAGGCATCGAGCTGCAGCGCGTTGGCAACGGCTTCTCGTTAGGCCCGTCCCTGTCGAAGGACGTCGCCGAGCTGAAAACGCAAATGCGTCGCCTCTTCGACGAGCGTTCGGCAAGTTCTTCGGTGAGCCCTTGCGAACCGAATTCCTCGCGTCGTCCATGAGCTGGTATCCGCCAGTCGAAGTCACGGAAACGAGCGATGAGTTCACGATCACCGCCGAACTGCCGGGCATGAAACGGAAGGATGTGCATCTGGATTTTGACTACGAGACGCTGACCCTTCGGCGTGAGAAGGAGGACAAGCGAGAGGAGAAGGATCCGGCACGCCGTTACTATGTGTGCGAGCGCAACGATGGCGCCTTCCAACGCTCGTTCTCGCTGCCACTGAGCGACATGGACAAAGCAAGCGCCGACTTCAGCGACGGCCTGCTCACGGTTCACGTGCCAAAGCTTGCGCACGCCAGGACACACAGCCGCAAGATCGAGATCGTCGATAAGAAGTAGCTCGTGGCCGTGATTCACATGCACATCGAGCGAGTTGGGCATCTGCCTGACTCGCTCGAATGTCGTTGTGGCACATCGACAACCGAAGTGCAGCCCGCTTCTCGGAACGTATCCTGCTTCTCGTGAGGCAACTCGTGATGAGAGGACGAACGCATGCCAGACAGCAACAAGGGCGACAAGCCGGCCGCCGATTTCTCGGATGTGCAGGGCGGCAGCTCGAGCACCGCCCCCGCCGCGCCCGCTGACACGCCGCAAAGCTACACGGTCCAATCCGGCGACAGTCTGTCGAAAATCGCCAAGCACGTGTATGGCGATGCCAACAAGTGGCACGCCATTTACGACGCCAATCGTGACAAGATCAAAAACCCCGATCTGATCCAACCGGGTCAGGTACTCACTCTTCCGCCTAACGCCTGAGGACCTGCGACGATGCGATCATCAATCCTGACCCGGCCGATGACCTCTGTCACCCTGGTCGTCCTCGCCCTCGCGACGGCTAGCGCCTGTGGAAAGAAGCAGGAGTCGACGGCGCAGACCTCGGGAGGCGCCATTGCTCCCGGGCCAACAGCGCTCAAGGTCGTCGATATCACGCTCGGCCGTAGCGTCAGCGCGGACAGGCGTATAGCGGACCAGGCCGACACGTTCTCACCGCGTGACACGATCTATGCCTCAGTCCATACGACGGGCACGACACAAAACGCGAATCTCGCGGCACGTTGGACTTACCAGGACGGTCAAGTCGTCACCGAGAACAACGAGGCGATCTCGCCAACCGGAGACGCATATACCGAGTTTCACATCTTCAAACCGAGCGGCTGGCCTGCGGGCAAATACACGATGCACCTGCTGGTGAATGGGCAGGAAGTGCAAACGAAGGAATTGACG
>DATEGN010000549.1:0-3701 GCA_035280125.1 Gemmatimonadaceae bacterium
TCAAGCCGAACACCTGGCCAATGAACTGCACCAGGATTCGGGTGACGATCAGCGCGTCGATCACCGTACCTAAAGAGAAAAAGCCGGCGAGGATGGAGAGCGCGCCGAGAACGAGCAGCGACACGTAGGGAAACTGCTTTCTCGAATGCAGCCGACCAAACGCACGGAAGAAATAGCCACTTTGCGCCGCGGCAAACGGAATGCGCGAATAACCAAGCAACAAGGCGAAGACCGAGCCGAACGCGGTCCAGAGGATCAACAGTGTGAAGATCGTCGCCGCGCGCGGTCCGTAGATGCGCTGGATGAAAATCGAGACCACGAAATTGGATTCTGGGTGTGCCGACGCCGGCACGAAGTCTCGCCACGGCACAACGCCGATGATCGAGAGATTGATGCCGAGATAGATCAGCGCAACCGCGGCGGTGCTGATCAGAATCGACCGCGGAATCACGCGGCCTGGCTCGCGGACCTCGTCGCCGATGTAGCAGACGTCGTAGTAGCCGAGATAGTCGTAAATGCCGATTCGGGACGCCGCACCCAGCCCGAGGAAGAATCCTAACGAGAAGGTAAAGGCGCCCGGCGGGAAATCGAAGGCGACCCGCGGATTGAAGTGTGTCGCGCCCGTGACGATGACGGCGAGCACCGTGACGAGCGTGCCGACCCAGAGCGACACCGTGATGCGCGCGATCGAATGGATGCGCCGGTAGAGCAGGGCAATGTTGACTATCCCCACCACGGTGACAAGAAGAATGACGCCGGTCCGCGTCAGACCCTTCCAGATATAGCTCGCGTAGTCAGCGAATCCGATGTATCCCGACGCGATCTCGAGCGGGCCGCTGAGTACGAACTGCCACACAAAGAGAAAGGCCATCAGGCGTCCGAGTCGCGCGGCGCCGAATGCCTCGCGCAGATAATGAAAGGAGCCACCCGACCCGGGCATCGCGGCGCCAAGCTCGCTCCACACCATACCGTCGCAGATCACGATCACGAGCGCGACGATCCAGCCCAGCATTGCTTGCGGCCCGCCCAAGGCCGACATGAGGAGGGGGATCGTGATGAACGGTCCCACGCCGATCATGTTCGTCATGTTGAGCGCGGTGGCGCTCACGAGGCCGAAACGCCGAGCAAGCGGCGAGGCGGACGGCTCGAGCGGCCGCTGCACGTCGGCCGGTCGTGGTGTCGTTGTCGTCACGCCGTTAGGCTTTGCGGTGCCTGTCATGCGGCGGACGGTCCGCCATCGAAGCCATCGAAGTACGTGCTGAGCCGGGTGAGGCGGAAGAGAGCGTGGATCTCTTCGTTGACGTGCACGAGGCAGATGTCGCCGCGTTGCTCGTGGATCTTCTTCGATATGCCGACGAGCGCACCCAGGCCTGTGCTGTCGATATAGGTCGTGTCCGTCAGGTCGACGGTGAATCGCCGCGCGCCGTCCTCGAGCGCTTCGAGCGCGAGCTGGCGAAGCTCGCTCTTGTTCGCCGTGATGAGCCACTCCGGGACTCGAATGGTCACTTTGTCGTCGAGGCGAGTAACCGAAAATGGCATGCAGCCTCCACCGTCACCGCATGAGAGGCCCCCAAAGTACTGCGTCGCGAGCCGGATCGAAATGCGTAAAGCCGTGACTGCCGCGCGTATAGGCCGTATAGCCCATACAACGGTGCCCTTCGGCGAATCCAATTTCCGGTAGTCTCATTCACCGGCCGCGGGCCGGGAGGTTTCGCTTATGGCCACGTTGTTGGATTCACTCACGACTCTTGTAGCGCCGGCGACCGGTCAACTCGCTTCGCGGCTCGGCGAGTCCGAGGGCGCTGTGTCGAGTGCCTTGCCCGGTACCTTCGCGTCCGTTCTCGGAGGGCTCGTCACGAAGGCCAAGGATCCGGGATCATTCCGTCACGTCTTCGATCTGCTCACGAGCCGTCCCGCCGGCGCCAATTTGCCTGACGATGCGTCGAGCGTACTCGGCTCTTTTCTCTCGGGTGGTGGTGTTGCCGCAACTGGTACGAAGTTCCTCAACCTGGTCTTCGGCGGTCAAACGAACGCGGTTGCAGGCCTACTCAATCGTGTGAGCGGCTTCCAGAATGCTTCGTCCGGGTCGTCATTACTCACCCTCGCCGCGCCACTCGTCATGGGCCTGTTGGGCAAGCGCGTTCGTGAGGGCGGGCTCGACTCGGCCGGGCTGGCAAACGTCGTCACCGGTGAAAAGGACGCGATCTTCGCGGCGATGCCCGCGGGACTCTCGAGTCTGATTTCGAGCACGTCGGAGCCACACGCCGAAACGCCGGACTGGAGTCGCGCGGCGACAACGACGCGTCACTACGCCGATCGGGCGGAGTACGGCGGACGGAGGTGGGTGTGGCCCATCGTCGGTCTGGCGACGCTCGCCCTGGTCTGGATCGCCCTCTCGCATCGGGCGCGCGTGATGCACACGGCGCTGGCGCGAGACACGACGTCGCAAGTTGGCAACGTGGCGACAACATCCCCTGGTGAAGTCACGACAGCGGCGGAAGGAAACTTCATTACGGAAGCGCTTCCGAACGGCGTACGAATTCGCGTGCCCATGAATAGCTCTGAGTCACGCCTGCTCATATTTGTCAAAGATCCTTCGCGACAAATCGACAAGACATCGTGGTTCGAGCTCGATCATGTGAACTTCGCCAACAACTCGGCGACGATTCTGCCGGAATCACAAGAGCAGATCGGTAACGTCGTCGCGGTGATGAAAGCGTACCCAAATACTCACATCAAGATCGGCGGCTACACCGACAATGTCGGGAACCCGACCGCGAACCTGCACCTGTCGCAGCGGCGCGCAGAGGCGGTGCGACGCGCGTTCGTGCAACAAGGCGTGTCGACGGACCGTGTGCAAGCGGAGGGCTACGGGGACGAGCACCCGGTGGCGGACAACTCGACAGATGCCGGGCGGGCGCAGAATCGGCGCATCGCCGTGCTCGTCACGCAGAAGTAGGGCGCATCGTGTAGCACCACGCCTCGCCTTCGAGCACCGTCTCGCCCGTCTGTCGCGTGACGACGATGCGGAGCTGGGTCACCGGCTTGGTTTCGTGGACACTCATCACCTCGGCATCCGCGGTGATGGTGTCCCCGATGTACACCGGCGCGGTGAACTTCCACTGTTGACTCAGAAAGACGGAGCCTGGGCCTGGCAGATCCATCGCGACGAGAGCGTGCAGCAGGCCGGTTGTCAGGCCACCCTGGACGACGAGACGGCCGAAGCGGGTGCGCTTCGCGAAGTCGGCGTCGAAGTGTAAAGGATTGTAATCACCCGTGAGCTCGGCGAAGGTCCGCACGTGATGCTCGGTGAGCGTCAGCGTGCGGCTTGCCGTGTCGCCGACCGCGGGCTTGGGCTTGACGTCGGTCGCCATCAGGGGATGACTCGTTAGGTTCCCGGTCGAGGCGCGGCGCCTTCATCGGTCCGTCGCCCGAGCCGGTTTCCAAGTGTAGTCGCGGCGAACGCGACGACAAAGGCCGGGAGAGCCGTCATCACTGGCCAGATGAGTACTGAAGCCCTCAGCAGCAGTCTGTTTGACGATGCGACAAACAGGCTGTGGATATTGGCCGACAGTGCAAGCGCGAAGGCACCGATCGCAACGGCCAGAGCGACATGCAGCGAGGAGGCAAGCACACGCCGGCTCCGCCATTCGGCGGCCAGATGCGCGACGTACACGACTCCGGAGACGAGAAACGCCGTT
>DATEGN010000550.1:0-18036 GCA_035280125.1 Gemmatimonadaceae bacterium
GACCTTCCGTCATTCCTTTCGCGTAGGCGCGCACCGTGCCCGCGCCGACGAAGGAGCCGACGTTGACGGACATCGTGTGCTTCTCCATCGCGCGCAGCCACGCGTCGAACCCACGCGCGCCAGTGAACCCCCGCAGTACGCGTTGCAGGGAACTGTCCATCGCGATTGCCGCGGATGACTGAACGATCTTGTCGTTGGCTGGCGCGGGCGTGTCGCCTTCGCCGAGAATCATCGTCGTCACGCCCTGCGTGATCATGCTGACGACTCGGCTATCACCCGTGAGCAGTTCCGGATAGGACTGTGCCTGGATGTCGATCACGCCGGGCGCTACGACGAGACCTTTGGCGTCGATCTTCTCCTTCGCGCCGGCGTCCGTCAGCATGCCGACCGGCGTTATGCGCGCGATGTGATCGCCGCTGATTGCGAGATCGCCATAAAACCATGGATTGCCGGTACCGTCGACGATCTTGCCATTCGTGATCACGAGATCGTATTGCTGAGCGCTGCCCTGTTGCCTGGCCTGAGGCTCCGGTCGCACGGAGCAGGCCGCAAGGACGGTAATGATGCCGAGAGAAGCTGTGATGCGCATGTCGGTTGGCGGGGATTGAGATTCGTTAGGCCGATCGCCGAGGAAGTAACGGGCGACGCACAGAGGATGGCCCGGAAAACCGTGCTCGTCCAGTGCACGCGTGCGCCCTTTTTTGCAAAGCGCTCTGTCGACTCCCCAAGGTGAACACCATGTTCCGATCACGCGGCAGACCGTCGGACGACAGCGGCAAGATCGACGCGCTCGCGGGCGAGCTTCGGCAACGCGCGCGACCGCTGCGCGGACCGTCCGATCTCGATCCTCTCCTCGAGCGCATTGGCGACGCGCGGTACGTGCTCCTTGGCGAAGCATCGCATGGGACGTCGGAGTACTACAGTTGGCGAGCCGAGCTTTCCAAGAGGCTCATTCGCGAGAAAGGGTTCTCCTTTATTGCCGTGGAGGGCGACTGGCCCGACTGCTATCGCGTCAACCGCTACGCGAAAGCCTACCCGGACTCGGGCGCGGGTGCGCGCGACGTGTTGCACGCCTTCGAGCGCTGGCCAACGTGGATGTGGGCCAACGATGAGATCGTCGATTTGGTCGAGTGGCTGAGGCGCTACAACGGCCAGCGTCGTTTGAGCGACGATCGCAAGGCCGGCTTCTACGGTCTCGACGTGTACTCGCTGTGGGATTCGATGCGCGCAGTTGTCGACTATCTCGAGCGGGTCGATCCGCATTTGGCGGCCGGCGCGAAGCGCGCATATCGCTGCTTTGAACCGTACGGCGAAGACGAGCAAGAGTATGCGCGCGCGACGTATCTGGTACCGACTTCATGCGAGGACGAGGCTGTCACGGTGCTTCGATCGCTTCGCAGTCGAGCGCCGGAGTATGTGGCCGATGGTCGTGAAGCGTATTTCAATGCGGAGCAGAATGCGTTGGTCGCCAAGAACGCCGAGCTCTACTACCGCACGATGGTACGAGGTGGATCGCAATCGTGGAATGTGCGCGACTACCACATGGTGGATACGCTCGAGCGGCTCATGCGGTACCATCGCGAAGTGAATCGGGACGCGAAGGCAATCGTGTGGGAGCACAATACGCACATCGGCGACGCGCGCTTCACGAACATGGCGAATGCCGGAATGGTCAACGTCGGCCAGCTCGTTAGGCAAGGCCACGACGAGGAGGGGGTCGTCCTCGTCGGCTTCGGGTCACATCGTGGGACCGTGATCGCCGGCGAAGCATGGGGTGCACCGATGCAGCGAATGCGTGTTCCCGAGGCTCGCGCCGGGAGTTGGGAGGACGTCATGCACGACGCGCTGACGCAGCAGCCCGACGGCATCGGCGCGGCGTCGCTCGTGTTCGACGACGCCGACGACGGTGGTTTTCCCGGACTCGATGAACCGCTTGCCCACCGAGCGATTGGCGTCGTGTACGATTCGAGCCACGAGCGGTGGGGGAACTACGTGCCCACCATCATCCCTCGTCGCTACGACGCGTTCGTCTTCATCGACGAGACGCACGCGCTCTCACCGTTGCATCTGCCGGTGCGCGTGGGGGAGGTCCCGGAGACGTTCCCGAGTGGAGAGTAGTGCCAAGCGAAAGCGGTTCTTTATCGGACTAGAGCAGACCGTGATCGTCGGTGCTGGAATCACTCATACAACTTGCCAAGATCCACCTTCGCCAGCTCGATGAAATACTGCGACAGCCGCTCGACAACGACCTCGAGATAGTTCTGCCCCTTTTCGGCGCTCGACTGCTTCGGATTGCCCACGCCCGTGTCGGACGTGATCCGCTTCCAGTCACGTGGCGCCCAGGCCCAGCCCTCGCGTAAGGCAGCGATCCGGAAACGACGCTCCTTACCCTCGCCAGCCTCACTCAGCGGCAACACCATCTCTGGCGCCAGATGCATCATGGCGCTGGTCTCGACTTCGCCCGCGTGGTCGCCGAGATCCTCGAAGTGGCCTTTCGGGTCAACGATTTTGTACCAGTTCACCGTCGTGAGAAAGACCTTCGTCTTCGGCTGCAACTCGCGAATAATCTGTCGAAAGTCGTTCGCGCCGTGGCCGTTCACGATGCAGAGCTTGAGTATTCCCTGATGCTCGAGAGCGCCCGCGAGATCGGCGAGCAGCGCGGCCTGCGTGCTCGGATTCAAGTTGATGCATCCCTTGATCTCGAGTTGCGTCGTTTGCACGCCAAAGGGAACAGCCGGGAGCACGAGTACGCGCGCTCCGGCCGACCACGCGCGCTGCGCCGCCGCGGCGGCGATCCGTTCGGAGAGGATCGTGTCCGTCGCGTAGGGCAGGTGGTAGTTGTGTGCCTCGGTCGCTCCCCACGGCAGGATCGCCAGCTCGTAGTGCGTTGGGTCGACGGTCTTCCACGTCGTTTCGGAGAGTATGAAGGGTCGTGTCGGCATGCTGGGGGGGTGCGGGGGCAGGAATATCGTGTGCCTAACGGCTCACGTTGCGTCGTCCGCGCATCAATGCGTCGACGCTCCACGAGCCTCCGCCGGCGAACGCCAGATAGAGGAACACGAAGCAGAGAACGACAGCCAGCTCACCGCGATTGACGATGGGGAGCAATGCGCGCGGCGCGTGTACGGTGAAATACGCGACCGCCATCTCGCCGCATACGATGAGGGCTACCGGGCGAGTAAACAGTCCGATGAGCAGCAACAAACCGCCGAAGAACTCGAGAATCCCCGCGAGTCCAGTCTGCGACAGCAGTGTAAACGGCGCCGCTGGCCCGGGAGCGCCGCTTGGCGGAAAATGAAACAACTTTTGGCTGCCGTGTTGCATGAACACCAACGCGGCAACGATGCGGAGCACGCTGAGAACGAGGTTAGTCCATCGATCACGAGCTGGTTCGAACAGGTTCACGGAAGCCTCGGCAGGCGGATGACAGGATCGCGACGCCCTGAACGATAACGACTCCTTCCCTCGCCCATCCCACCATGGGCGCAAACGGTCCCACTCCAAGGTCCCGCCATCCCGACCGTCAGTCGCCGTCGCGAGGGATCGACGTACATTCTCAAGAATCCTCAGCCAAAAGCCGCTGACACTTGCCTTTCTCCAATCGACGGCGCGCCGCACTTGTCATTTTCGGCGTTTGGACCACGCTGGGACTCTTGTCGTGCGCGCAATCCGCCCTCTTCCTCGCGCAGGTTGGGCAGCGCCTGACCTGGGCCCCGTTTGCCGCACGCATGATCGACTGGTATACGTGTGGCGTCTTCACGCCATTCTTTTTCTGGATGGCCGAGCGCTTCCCCGTGGATCGGCGGCGCTGGCGCACGAATATTTTCGTGCAGCTCGCGGGCAGCAGCATGGCGGTCGTGCTCAAGTACGCGTTCCTCGTCCAACTTTCGCATGTGCTGAACTTCGACCGACGCATGACCCTGACGCGCGCGCTCGCGTCGAACTTCATCATCGAATCGATGATTTTCTGGGCCGTGATCGCCATCGTCCACGGCGTCCTGTACTATCGCCGCTGGCAGGAGCGTGAGCAGCTCGCGGCCGAGCTCCGCGGGCGGCTCTCCGAAGCACAGCTGGAAGTTCTTCGCGGGCAGCTTCGGCCACACTTCCTTTTCAATACGCTCAATAGCATTTCGACCCTCATTCACACCGATCCGACTTCGGCGGATCGGATGGTCGTGCAGTTGGCCGATCTGTTGCGGGCATCGCTCGAGACGTCGGGCACGCACGAGATTCCGCTCGCCGAAGAGCTCGCGCTTCTCGAGCGCTATCTCGACATCATGCGCGTACGCCACGCCGATCGGCTGTCCGTTTCGATTCGCGTTTCAGCCCGTGCCCGCCACGCCCTGGTTCCGCACTTCATCCTCCAACCGCTCGTCGAAAACGCGATTGAACACGGCATCGCGCGTCGTGCCGGTGCGGGGCGTATCGTCATCGACGCGTCGGACGCGGACGACAGGCTCGAGCTTCGCGTCGGCGACGACGGCTGCGGCATCGATCCGCCGATGTTCGGGTCACCGGTGCTGGAGGAGGGCGTGGGACTGGGCAACACGCGGATGCGGCTACGCCAGCTCTACGGGCCTGCGCATTCTTTCGTCATCAACTGCGGTGACAACGGTGGAACGACGGTCGCGATCTCGATTCCTCTTCGCGGCGTCTCTGAAACACCATCGACGTCGCTCGTTACCCGTGTGCCCGTGAATGTCTGAAGCACCTCGCACGCTCGAGCGATCGCCTGTCGTGACGCGGATCGTCATCGCCGACGATGAGCCGCTCGCGCGACAACGCATTCGCGCGTTTCTCGACGAGCGCGACGACGTCGTGATCGTCGGCGAGGCACGCGACGGCGCCGAAGCGATCGACGTCATCCTTCGCGAGCAACCCGATATCGTATTCCTCGATGTGAAGATGCCGGAGCTGGACGGGTTCGAGGTCGTGGCCGGGCTCGAGGCAATGAACCAGGCCGAAGCTGATCGACCAGCGAGGCCCTTGCCCGCGATCGTTTTCGTCACCGCGTTCGGCGAGTTCGCCGTCAAAGCGTTCGAGGTCCGTGCCCTCGACTATCTCTTGAAGCCGTTCGACCGCGCACGCCTCGAACGCGCGCTGGAGAGCGCGGCGAAGCGGCGTTTCGGTGAGAAAAAGTCTGCATCGCTGGATCCAGCACTTCGCGAGGTGCTCGCCATGCTCCGAGCGACTGGACATCGCGATGAGCGTTTTCTCATTCGCAACGGCGCTCGCATGTACTTCGTGCCCGCTGGCGACGTGGAGTGGGCCGATGCGGCGGGCAACTATGTCCGCCTGCACGCCAACGGTCGCGCCCACCTGTTTCGCGACACCATGAAGGCCTTCGAGCGTCGACTCGACCCTCGCCGCTTTGTGCGCATTCATCGGTCCGCGATCGTCAACATCGATCGCGTGGTGCAGATCGAGCCGTATGTGCACGGCGAATACATCGTCACCATGCGCGACGGCACGCGGCTGACCTCGAGCCGCGCACATAGCTCCGGCTTGCGAGCGCTGCTGGCGCGCTGAAGCATCCTCGTCCCTGCGGACAGCAAGATCATCACATCACTTTTGCCTGCCCGGGTTAGCCGACGCAGCGTAGGCGAGGACGCCATTCTTCGGAGGACACATGAGTGACTCGATTCGTCGGAGCGCGCTCGCCGCGGCAACCGTTGCCATCCTGGTGCTGCCTTCCGGTGCGCGGGGACAATCGCCGGCCGCTCCGCAGGGCACGCCTGGCGAGCGCGTCGCGACCGCGGCCGACAGTACGGGCATTCGCGACGCTGCGATGGACTACATCCAGGGCTGGTACGAAGGCAACGCCGATCGGATGCAACGAGCACTTCACCCGGAGCTTGCGAAGCGCATCGTCCGCACCGATCCCAAAACAGGCCGCAGCAGCATTGGCACGATGGGCGCGCTGACGTTGATCAACAGCACGAAAATGGGCGGTGGCTCGAGCACACCGCCGAGCCACCGCCGTACTGATTATCGTTTGCTCGACATCTACGAGAACGCGGCCGTCGCACGCGTCGACGCGGGCGAGTGGGTTGACTACCTGCAGCTCGCGAAGTGGAACGGCCGCTGGGTGATCGTCAACGTCTTGTGGGAGCTTCGCCCACAATCTCCCTGAGCGCCGGTTAGGCGCTTCGCTTTGCTGCCTTGCGTGCCTTCTTCTTCAGCTTGCCGGGGCGCGTCTTGCCGTATGTGCCGCGATAGATCTTGCCCTTCCGTGACCGTTTGTCGCCTCTGCCCATGCTCGTCTCCGATTGTGGGGTTACGCGTCGAAGGCTAACGGGATCGTCGAATGGCGGAAAGGCGCTGCGCGGCGACCTCCTTCTATCTCGGGGACGAGAGTGGGCCGAGGCTCTTTCGCATGAGTAGCTCCGACGCGCCGCTCACGACATAATCGCGCAGCTCCCCCACCGTCTCATAGCCCAAGCGAGCATATAACGCGCGAGCGCGCTCGTTGAACGAAGAGGCGCAAATGAACACGTTTGGGGTCTCGCGAAAAATACGAGACTCCGCGAACGCGATGAGACGTGTCCCCAGTCCACGGCCTCGCCAATCCTCGCGTGCGGCGATCGACTGGATGTAGCCAACGAACGCGCCCTGCATAACGACGATGATGAACCCGAGGACTTCCACGCCGCCGGCCGGGAGGGCGACATACACCTCGCGCCGTGGATCCCGAATGAGAGCGAGCGACGAATCATAGTCTCGACGCAGTGTGATCCAGGGCTCGCTGTCGGCCATGATGCGCGCGCAGGCGCGAGCCTCCTCGTCGCTCTCCAGATGCCGAATGACAATCGGCTCGCTCTCGATCTCGAATCGATCTCCTTTCATTCGGCACCGTGATGGGACTTTCTGCCACCGATGGTCGTTACGCGCGCTCCGATGGAGCCGTCATCCTACAAGCAGTAGTAGTTATGTCTTTCTTGAACTCTGATGTGAGCTTGGTCACCCGAGTCACACCGCCGACGTAGCGATGCTCGCATTGGTCGCGAACGTCTCTTCGAGGCTCGTCGCGTCGCTGGCACATTCTGCGCATTAGAGCCCACCGCAGGTCTCACGAGCGCAGGGTGCGTGGCGGGGACGGCGGTAAGGGGGAGGGGATGATGATGAGTGTTATCATGCAATGCGCTCGCCTGCGCGCACGGCTGAGCAGGCAACTCGTAGCAGCAGCGATCGTCGCCGGCGCCGCGGGCATGTCGGCGTGCGCATCAGGCGGCGTTGGACAGCGCGCGCAGCAGTTCGATGCGTCACCGAGCAGCGTCGTCATCGAGAATAACAGTTGGGATCGCGTCACGGTGTACATCTCTCGCGGCGACCAACTGTGGCGACTCGGCGATGTGGGTGCGCTCGGGAAGACGGAGTTCCCGATTCAGAAGCTCGGCATCATCGCTGATGGCCGAAGCACGTATCTCGTCGCGCATCCACTCGCTGGACAGTCGTTCCGGTCGGAACAGTTCATGTTCCCGAGCGGCGGCATCGCCGTCTGGACGATCGAGAATCAATCCGGACTGTCGCACGTCAGCGTCCGCTAATTAGCAGACGCTCATCGCGGCTTGGCGCGCTTGGCCTTCGGCTTGGGCTCGGCGCGCATTGCCTCGCGCCGAACCTGGTCCATGATGCGCGCCAAGTCGGACTCCGCCTGCGTGCGCGCTTCTGGCGTCCAGTTTTCCTCGCGCGCCGCTGCCCGGATCTCGGTAAGCATTTCATCGATGAGCCGCCGTAACGCGACGCGCTTGCGCCGGTCTTCCATCTGTATTGGCGCCGCCGCGCCGTCGTTCCCGCTCGCTGTTGTCGCCGCTCGCGATCTCGACTTCTCGGGCATTCCCGATCTCCCAGGCTCTGGTCTCTCGACGATCTGTTGCTGACGCACACAGGCTGTGCGCCTAGCGGCTACTCCGCAAGGAGCCGCAACAACTCACTCACTGACCACGCTTGAAACGGACAGCCTCGCGGCGTCCACGGCTCATCGGCGTCGGCGAGCTCCGAAACGTGGCCCATGCCTGCCTCATCGAGATGTCTCGCGAGTCCGCCGAGGAACCGCCGCCTGGCTTCGGCACGTACCGACTTTGCCGCCCAGGGACCGCCGCCCGCCGCCCGCGACCGAACCCACGCGTCCACAAACGGCCCCATGAGCCACGGCCAGGCCGGACCGTTATGGTACGCCCGGTCACGCGTCCCGACGCTCCCGGCACATGCAGTTGCGTAGCCCGGTTCGCCGCGCGCAAGCGTCCGCAGCCCCATCGGAGTCCACAGCTCTCGCTCGACTATGTCGACTACCTGACGCGCTTGCTCGCCGGCCAGCAACGCGATGCGCAGTCCCCCTACCGCCATGATCTGATTTGGCCGCAGAAGGTCATCGTTTTGCCCTGCGACGTGGTCGACATCAACGACGTCGAACAGACACCCGCGCTTCGGATTCCAGAACCGGTCTCGAAAGCTCTCCGACGCTTCGTCTGCGAGGTCGCCCCACCATTCGTTCCAGCGCGATCCGATAACGAGAGCATTCACCCAGAGCGCCTGGATCTCGACGGGCTTTCCAATTCTCGGAGTCACTGGAGTACCGTCGACGATTGCGTCCATCCACGTCAACGCCATGCCCGGCTCGCCTGCAGCCAATAGCGCGTCGCCGTCCAGGTGGATGCCGTAGCGGTTTCCCCGGCAATATGACTCGAGAACGTCTTGCGACGCGTCGGTGAGCTGCTTGGTCATACCTGGCTCGAGCCATCGCCCACGGCGCGCACTGGCGTCGAGGAACGCCTGCGCCGCGATGACAAACCAGAGCGACGCGTCCACGGAGTTATAGCGCGGTTCTGTTCCCCCCGCCGGGAAGGTGTTCGGCATCATGCCGCCCGAGAGGGCCGAGCACCACGAGAGAAGGATGCGTTCGGCCTCGTCGAGACGAGCGGTCTCGAGACAGAGCCCACGGACCGCAATGAAGGTGTCACGGCCCCAATCCGTGAACCACGGGTAGCCAGCAATGATCGTGTCCCGCTTGCCTCGCCTAACGAGATATTCGTCCGCCGAATGATGGAGGCGCGTTCGGAAGGCGCCAATGCGCGCTCGTTCGGCACTCGCCAAGGCCAGACATTCAGACGTCACGTTCCCCGCCGTTTCGTAGCCGCCCCACTCTTCCGGAACCGTCAACATCAGAACGGCGTCCGCGTTGTGCTTTCCGCCCAGTGTCCAGGAAAACTCGCCGGGAGACGCGAGGTCCTCGACGTCGTCGAGCCCACGCTCTCGCTCGTCGACGTACAAGAAGTTGCGAAACCAGAGTGGCTCGTGATGATAGGCAGCGTTGGCGTGCAGGAGGATGGACGGAACACCTTCGTACGGACGCCAGAGCCAGCTCTCCTCGCCTAACTGCTCGGCAGCGAACCGGAAGTCGGAGTTCTGCCTGTGTAGCGAGTGAAAATCACGGCCGGACAGGAGAGGCCTTACGCGCAGTCGCATCTCAGCGCTACCGCTGCCTGCAATCACACGCCACTGGAGGATCATCGCCGTCCGGCCCGTCGTCCGCGGGGCGAAGAGCTGCTGCACGATCGTGAGCCCGTCGCCGAGCTGAAATGTCCAGGTGGGCCAAGGTTCGGCCTCGAAGTTGGTCAGCCGCTTCGCGCCGTCAGGATGGACGACGTCGGGAGCGTAGCGATGGCTACTGAGCGCGACCGCACCGGTTGGCGTGTCTAGCCAGACTTCGAGGTCGTTCACGAGAGCGAATCGCCGCTCATCGTGCGGCGCGGCAGCAATCAAAAAGGCATGGTAACGTCGAGAGCGAATGCCGTCGGCGCTGCCCATGGCGTAGCCACCCAGCCCGTCGGCA
The DNA here is from genome assembly GCA_035280125.1 of Gemmatimonadaceae bacterium. Classification (GTDB taxonomy): domain Bacteria; phylum Gemmatimonadota; class Gemmatimonadetes; order Gemmatimonadales; family Gemmatimonadaceae; genus AG2. The sequence continues at coordinate 9,833 of DATEGN010000550.1, forward strand.
ACGAGCCACTCGCGGTGGTCAGGCATCAAGAATCAATCGACCATCGCCTCCATCTGCTCCGACGGCCTCGATACACTCACGTGTGCCGACGTCTTTTCGAGACAGCGCGTGATCAGCGCGGTCCACCCGGTCTGATGGCTCGCTCCCAACCCGCGTCCTGTCTCCGGTTGGAAGTGCTCGTAGAATAGCACCAGATCGCGCCAGCCAGGGCTTCTTGCGTAACGAGGATCACCGCCATGGCAAGGACGGTTCCCCCTTTCATCGGGCAGAAAGAGGCGCGTAAGCCGCGTCGCCAGCTCGTGCGCGACATCGCCGAGCGTCATCATGCGCCCCGATCCGGTTGGGCACTCGACCATGAGCGAGTCGCCGTAGAAATGGTGATATCGCTCCAGCGCTTCGATCACGAGATAGTTGATCGGAAACCAGATCGGACCGCGCCAGTTCGAGTTGCCGCCGAAGATGTACGTGTCGGACTCGCCCGGTGTGTATCGAACGGTGTATTCGTCGTCGCCGACGCGCAGCGTGAACGGATGATCGCGATGGACGGCCGAAAGCGATCGGATGCCGAATGGAGAAAGGAACTCACTCTCGTCGAGCACATACTTCAGAACGCGCACCAGCCGGTGACGAGCCGGCATCGCCAGCAGTCGACGCGAGTGTCGCGAATCCTCCCGCTCGCGCATGTACGAGATGTGTGCTGCAAGGTCGTGCCGGTTGTTGAGGAACCACTGCATGCGCTTCTTGAAGCCCGGCAGCCGGTCGATCGTTTCCTGGTCGATGCACTCGCAGGCAAACAGCGGCACCAACCCGACGATCGATCGAATGCGCATCGGCGTCTTCTGCCCGTCGACGCAGAGCTGGTCGTAGTAGAACCCGTCCTGCTCGTCCCAAAGACCGGTGCCTCCCAGTGAGTTCATGGCGTCGGCGATCGACACGAAGTGCTCGAAGAACGTCGTCGCCATGTCCTCATACGATCGATCGATCGTCGCCAGCTCGAGCGTGATCGACAGCATCGTCGAGCAATAGAACGCCATCCACGCCGTGCCGTCAGCCTGCTCGAGGTTCTGCCCGTTAGGCAACGGCTTGTTGCGGTCGAAGACACCGATGTTGTCGAGGCCGAGGAACCCGCCGCTGAAAAGATGATTGCCGTCCGGGTCCTTGCGATTCACCCACCACGAGAAGTTGATGAGCAACTTGTGAAAGACCCGCTCGAGAAACGTATGATCGCGGGCGCCCTTCGGGCCTGTCATTTTGTAAACGCGCCACGCGCTCCACGCGTGGACAGGCGGGTTCACGTCGGAAAACGCGAACTCGTACGCCGGAAGCTGTCCGTTTGCGTGCATGTACCATTCGCGGAGCAGCAGAATGAGCTGCTCCTTCGCGAACTGCTGATCGACGCGGGCAAATGGAATCATCTGGAACGCGAGGTCCCACGCTGCATACCACGGATATTCCCATTTGTCCGGCATCGAGATCACGTCTCGATTGTAGATGTGCTGCCAATCGGCGTTACGTCCCTGCCATCGCGCAGCGGGCGGCGGCGGCGATGCCGGGTCACCCTCGAGCCATTCCCGAACCACATAGTTGTAGTACTGCTTCGTCCACAGCAATCCGGCGTACGCCTGCCGCGCAACGCGGGACTCCTCCGCCGACGAACCGGTGGTCAGCCCACGATAGAACTCGACGGTCTCGCGCTCGCGAAGCTCGAAGGTCGCGTCGAACTCTTCGCCGAAGGACTCGGCCGGTGCTTCGTCGTCGGACGACAGACGCAACTCGATGCGGATACTTCCCCCAGGAGGCACGAGCCACTTGTAGAGGAACGCGGCCTTCGTGCCGACCCGTCGTGGGTTCACCGCGTCGACATCGCGATTCACCACGTATCGGTGAAACGCGTCTTTCACATACGGCGAGTGGTTGTCGACGTCCCAGAGCCGCTTTCGATTCGTCTCGTTGTCGGTGAAAATCGTCTCAGGAGGTGCGCGGTTGAGATCGAAGCCATTTCGGGCCGTTTGCAGCCGATAAACCCCTAGCGTGGGGTGCTCCGCGACCAGCGTACGCGAGCCTTCGGCAAAAATGCGTGGTGGCTGATCGTCACTCCGACCCCACGACCAGTAATTCCTGAACCAGAGCGTGGGGAGGATCGCGATCGGTGCTTCCGCTGGCCCGTGATTAGTCGCCGTTATCCGAATCAGAAGGTCGTTCGGCGAGCCTTTCGCGTACTCGGCCATGACGTCGAAGTAGCGATCCTCGTCGAAGACGTTCGTGTCGACGAGCTCGTACTCGGGATCGAGGCGTGTGCGGTGGCGACTCTCGGCGACGAGGTCGCCATAGGGAAACTCTGACTGCGGATACTTGTACAGCGCTTTCATGTACGAGTGCGTCGGGGTGCTTTCGAGATAGTAGTAGCACTCCTTCACATCCTCGCTGTGGTTGCCCTCGTGGCCATTCAGGCCAAAAAGTCGCTCCTTGAGAATGGGATCGCGCCCATTCCAGAGGGCGAGGGCGAAACAGAGCCTGCACTCTCGATCGGTAATGCCCAGCAGTCCGTCTTCTCCCCATCGATAGACGCGGCTCCGCGCCATGTCGTGGGTGAAGCTCTCCCAGACGTCGCCGCTCGCCGAGTAGTCCTCGCGCACCGTGCCCCATTGGCGTTCGGACAGGTACGGTCCCCAGCGCTTCCAGTTCAGCTCGCGGGTTGCGTCTTCGTGGAGACGAATCGATTCGGCAGTCGGCATGGCTCGTATCGATACTGCACCGATGCGGTTTTGGGTAGACGTGCCGGCGCAGAGCGTGGAGCGTTACGCGCGGAGCGTGACCAGGGTAACAGCACGAAATCCCGGCTCGACTGATCATTGTTGCAACCTCTGCCCTCAGCGCTGCGCTCCGGTTCCTATGTCTCTCGCCGAGTTGAGAGTTTTCGAATGGAAAGGAACGGGTCGTGCCGAGCAGATCATTCCGCGGCCGTCGCTCAAGACGGTTTTGGCGGCGGTCCGGTCGCTTGACGGTGCGTCCCACAACGACGTCTATCTCTACCCGAAGTCGGGTGGATTTCACCCCTATTTGTGTGTCGGCGGGGGCGCGGGCCGATATCTGCTCACGGGCGTCCTGCCCGGGGATCGGTTTCCCACTCTCGTCGATCCCGCTCGACCAGATCTGCCAAAGCAGCCGTTGCGTGTTGGCGGACAGGAGGGCCTTTATCCGCGCAACTGGATTCACTCGCTGACCGTCGCCCTGCGCGCCGTAGAGGAGTACTGGAACACCGGTGAATTCGGCGGCGCCGGGCTTACGTGGGCCGAGGGTTAACGAAGCCGGAGGCGTGCCTAACGTGTCGCTCCGACGACGGTTTCTCTGCCGGTCACGAGCCTGATCGATCCATCGACGCCGATGACGTACTGAAAATGCTTCGTGACCACGAGCTGCGGCGTTTGCGGCCGGCGCGCCAGCACGTGAAACACGTCCGAATCCTCGGGCTCGTCGCGCAGGGCCGTCCGGTATCTCCCCACGGCAAGTCGAGCTCCGTCGCCGCGCGCACTCGGGGCCTCTTCGACCATTCCGCTATGCATGCGTCGTTTCTCGAGGATTCGCTCGCCGTCGGCGGACACTCGGTAGCGCACGTCGTCGCCGAGCGGCCATACGTTCGCGATGTCCGCAGCTGGCGTGAGATAGACGAACCAATCTCCATCGGGCGAGGGAAGCGCTGCCGCACTGTATGACCGCTCTGTCGCGCCGAGTGCCATGACCGCGTTGTCCATCGCGCGTGCTGCGCGCACGAGATAGTCGACGTCTGGTCCGGGCTCGTTGAAGGTCACAAACTCGAACAGAGAATCGACACGCGTCCCATTCACCGGCGCGGGAATGCCAATGTTACTTACGAAGAACGTGTCGCGGCCGGCATTCAGTCGCCCGAATGCCACCACCCAGCCACTGTCAGCGCGATAGGCGACGTAGCGCTGATCCCTCGAGGGATCGGGATTCTTCGCCACGAGTTGCGTGCTTGCTCTCAAGGCCGCGCGTTGATACCCGGCCAACGCTCGACCGCGCGCACTGACTGAATCGAGCTCACTCTGCGTCGGCGCACGTTGTGCGCTGAGAGCTGCTGGAACGACGAGAACTACCAACGTGCACACACTTCGTGACAACATGCGACACACTGCGGGTGTGAGGAGCGCAGCGGCGCCGAATGCGCCGCGATCGCACTCGATGGACGACTCTCACCCGTGCACCGTAATCGAAGTGCGAATGCTTTATCGCTCGATCTTCACGGCAGATTCTGATAGGCAATCGCCGCAATGTCGCCGAGCGTCTGACCCGCAACCTTTGTGACCTCATCCGGATCGAGCGATACTGACACATTGTTCACGTATACCGCGATCGCGTATCGCCGACCGCTTTGCGTCGTCAGATAGCCCGCGAGCCCCTTTGCCGAAAGCAGCAGGCGCCGATTGAGCGCATCGTAATTCCCAAGTGTTCCCGTTTTCGCGAATACGTGGCCCGCGGCGGGAGAAGACGTCTGAATGTTCCATAACGTCCCGTCCCTGCCTAACACCGGCAACGCGTGAAGGAAGGCATCGTAGTTCGGCTGCTTCGACATGTACTCGAGGTAATGCACCATGAAGTTCGGCGAGAACCGCGCGTCGCCGCCGGCGCCATCGGTCTGTTGCGCGCCGCCAAGGTCGAGACTCGCGCGCTGCAGGAACTCGCGCTCAAGATCAAAACCAGTCTTCGACGTGTCACTCCGGGCGAGAACCGATTTCACGATGAACGGCGTCATGCTCGCGTGCAGGTTCTGGCTCACCTTGAGCGTAACCTTCACTTCCTCACTCAGCGGCGGCGACACGTGCTCCGCGACGAGATTCTCGGCGGTGTATGCCGTCGGTGTACCGTGATACTCACGCTGCGCCGCCGCGGACGCGAGATTCACGGTGATCCCCTGCGCACGCAGCGCGTCCGCGAACGCGACTTCGGCGAATCGGCTTGGCTCCGGCACCGCATAGCTGAACAGCATCGGTGATTTGTCGGCGGGGAACGTCCCGGAGACAGTTACCGTGTGAGCTCCATCAGGATCAGTCACATCCGATGACCAGCTGATGGTCGGCCGTGCACCCGCGGTGGCCGTCGTCGATTTGTTCACGAACTTCACGTATGGCGTTGCCGGACTCACTTGCACCGTTGTTGGCGCCCCCGCTTGCGGACCAGCGCCTATCGTTAGGTCAACGAGATTGTCGTTGACGACGATGGGTGATATCACGACTCCGGTTCCCAATTCACGGTCGCCCTCCTTGAAGAGGGAGACATCGACGAGCACACGCCCGGTGACACGCTTGATTCCTTTCGCGGTTACCTGCGAGGCCAGATCGCGGATCACCGCCAATGGATCGCCCGAGACGGCGCGCGTGTCCGGACTCGCGTCGTACGAGTGATCGACGTTCTCGAACGCGAGCTGGTCCCCTGGCTTGATGCGACCGGACAGATTCGGGTCGCCGCTGGCGACGAGCACGAGATCGCCCTCGACGGTGCTGCCGTTCATCCGTCCAGTGTGGTACACACGCGTGTGGAAGCGGTAGTCCGCGCCGAGGAGCTGCAGTGCGGTGCCCTCGGTAAGCAGCTTCGTCGTGGATGCCGAGACGAAGAGCTTGTCGGCATTCTGTGACCAGACCATGCGGCCATCGCCGAGCGAGTAAAGCGCGATGCCGAAGAGTGCATGCTTGAACTCCGGCCGATCCATCACTTGCTGGATGCGTGTGGCCAGCACGCTGGTCGGATCGCTTGCCGGCTTGGTAGCGGCCGTCTGCGCGTGAGCGAACACCGCGAACGCGCAGAGAGGAAGGATTACCGTCAACGATCTTCGCGGTAAATACGGCATGAGTGTGGTCATCGATCGTTTGAGTAAGCTCAATACTATGGTATGAGCACGATCTTTCCGGTTGTCTTTCTACTCGCCAATGCCCGATGGGCGTCCGCGGCGCGCACGAGGGGGAATTCCGCGCCGACACGAACCTTGAGCGATCCGTCGTTCACCCATCCCAGCAATTCGTTCGACCGCTGAACAAGCTCGTCTCGCGTGGCGACGTAGTCGTTCAGTGTAGGCCGAGTGAGAAAGAGCGAGCCTTTGCGATTGAGCACCTGTGGGTCGATGGACGGCACCGGCCCGCTCGACTGTCCAAAGAGGGCCAGCATTCCACGCCGACGGAGTGAATTGAGCGATCCCTCGAATGTCGTGCGACCAACCGAGTCATACACCACAGAGACGCCCGTGTCACCGGTAATTCGCTTCACCTCAATCACGAAGTCGCGCGTCGTGTAGTTGATCGTCTCGTCGGCGCCGGCCTCCCGTGCCAGATCGAGCTTCTCCTGCGTTGACGCCGTGCCGATTACAAATGCGCCGCGCCTCTTCGCGATTTGACAAAGCAGCAAACCAACACCGCCGGCCGCAGCATGAACCAGACAGCTGTCGCCGTGTTTGAGTGGGAACGTTGATGACGTGAGATAGTGCGCCGTGAGGCCCTGAAGGAACACCGCTGACGCGACTTTGGTCGGGACACCATCTGGAATCTTCACGGCGCGGTCCGCAGCGACGACCGCGCGCGACGCGTACGCGCCTCGCAGACTCTGCGACGCGACGCGATCGCCGACCTTGAAGTCCGTGACACCGCTGCCTAACGCGCGAACCGTTCCTGCTGCTTCGCTCCCGGGCGTGAAAGGCCGCTGCACCGTGTACAGGCCCTCGCGCTGGTAGATCTCGATGAAGTTGACGCCGATCGCCTCGATGTTGACGACCAGCTCGCCCGGTCCCGGCATCGGATCCGGCAGCTCCTCGATCCGGAGCACCTCCGGTCCGCCGGTCTTATGTACGCGAATGGAGTTCATGCCTGTCATTCGTGGTTGGTCGCTGGTGATTGGTAGTATGTCGCGGTCTGATTTGCTAGCGAGCCGCATCACCAAACGCGCAATCACCAGTCACCCATCACCGCACCAGCCCTTTCGCGATCGTCTGCAGCTGCATGTTCGACGTGCCCTCGTAGATCGTCCCGATCTTGGCATCTCGATAGAACTTCTCCACCGGATAGTCCTTGGTGTAGCCGTAGCCGCCATGCAGCTCCAACGCGAGCGACGTCACCCGCTCCGCCACCTGCGACGAGATCAGTTTCGCCATCGCGCCTTCCATTGCGATGTCGTGGCCCGAGTCCTTCAGGCGAGCCGCGTTGTACACCAGCAAACGTGCGCCCTCGAGCTCCGCGCGGACCTGCGCGAGCTGGAACTGCACCGCCTGGAATTCGGCAACTGCTTTGCCGAACTGTCGGCGCTCTTTCACGAAATCGAGCGCTGCGCGCAGCGCGCCTTGGGCCACACCGATCATCTGTGCGCCGATGCCGACGCGCCCACCATTCAGGGTATCGATCGCAATCTTGTATCCCTGACCCACCGGACCGAGGACGTTCTCGTTAGGTACGACCACGCCGTCGAGGATGAGTTCCGTCGTGCTCGAGGCGCGAATGCCGAGCTTGTCCTCCTTCTTGCCGACGCCAAAGCCTGGGAAGTCGCGCTCGACGACAAACGCGGTGATTCCCCGGTAGCCTGCCGACGGATTCGCGTTTGCGAATACGACGTAGATCTCCGCTTCGGCACCATTGGTGATCCACAGCTTTCGCCCGGTGAGAATCCAGTTCTCGCCGTCGCGCTCCGCTCGCGACTGCATCCCGAACGCATCCGAGCCAGACGCTGGCTCGGAGAGGGCATAGGCGCCCACCTTGCCGCTCGAGAGTTGGGGTAAGTAGTTGGATTTGATATAGTCGCTCCCATACGTACGAATCGGGTAGTTCACCAACGTGTTCTGAACATCCATGAGAATCGCCGCCGCCGGATCGACCTTGCTGATCTCCTCGACTGCGAGCGTGACCATCATCAAGGATCCGTCGGCGCCGCCCAGCGATTCGGGGACCTCGACACCCATCAAACCCATCTCGAAGAACTTCCGAATGAGGTCTGCATCGATCTTTCCATCGCGCTCCATTTGCTGAACGCGCGGCCGTACCTCTTCCTCCGCGAAACCGGCGACGGCATCGCGGAACATCGCTTCCTCGTCGGACAGCGCTGTCAACGGTGGTCGGGCCGCCGACATGTCGATAGTCATAGAAGTGGCTCGTGTTTTCGAGCGGAGCATATGCGTTCCGCGTTCTGTACTCTATCCAGCAGCCAAACGAGCG
>DATEGN010000551.1:0-7142 GCA_035280125.1 Gemmatimonadaceae bacterium
CACCCCGAATCCCGCAGATTTTTATATTCTGCGCATGGCTTCAGCTTCCGCCGGATTGAACGTGCTCCGCACAGCGCTGCAGACGCGTGTCTTCGAGCCAGTGTACTACTTTTTCGGCGCCGAGGACTATCTCAAGGATGAGATGCTGCGGCAGCTCATGGAGGCGGCGGTAGATCCCGCGACCCGGGACTTCAATCTCGAGACGTCTCGCGCCGGTGATCTCGATGGCGAGACACTTGGTTCGCTGCTCGGCACACCGCCAATGATGGCGGAGCGTCGAATGGTTGTCGTCAGGGACATCGCCAATCTGCGCAAGGATGCTCGCCGCGTGCTCGAGCAGTATCTCGAACGACCAGCGAAGGATCTCGTACTCGTCCTGGTCGCCGCGAGTGGCGCAAAAGACGATCGAATTCTTCTCGAGCGCACGAGCGCAATCGACTTCGAGCCGCTGTCCGGGTCGCGCGTTCCGAAGTGGATTACGTACTACGCCACTCATGATCTGAAATGCGAGATCACGCCCGAAGCGGTGAGTTTGCTGCAAAGTGCTGTCGGCACCGAGCTCGCACAGTTGAAGATCGAGCTCGATAAGCTCGCGAGCTTCGTGATGGGCGGTGACCGAAGCGTGATCGACGAGAACGCGGTATCGGCCATCGTTGGCGTTCAGCGCGGCGAGACGTTAGGCGATCTGCTCGATGCCGTCGCGAGCCGAAACGCTGCGCGCGCGCTCGATCTGCTTCCGCACGTCCTGCTGCAACCGAAGACGAACGCGGTAACGATCATCATGGCGTTGGGCACCCAAACCATGGCGCTGGCGTGGGGTCGCGCACGCCGAAGCGCGGGCGTTCCCGCGCACCGCATGAAGGACGAGTTCTATGCGCTCCTGAAGGAAGGCTCGCCGTACACCGGACGAAGCTGGGGCGATGCTGTCGGCACCTGGGGGCGAGCGCTCGACTCCTGGAGCGCTCGGGACCTCGACGCTGCGTTGACGGCGCTTCTCGCGGCAGACGCCGCGATCAAAGAGAGCCGTGTCTCGTCTGACGAGCAGTTGATCGAATCTCTCATTCTTGCCCTTTGCGTTCCGACGCAACGCGTGGCACGTTCGGCAGCATGAGGAGACTGTTCGCATTGCCGCTCGCCATTCTCATGGCGGCGGGCCCCCATCGAGCGCGCGCGCAGAGCAGCGACAGCGCCACCAAGCTCCAGCTGCCCGTGCCGGATCTGCGCGACACGCTGTTTTTGCGCGCACGAAAGCTGGTGCTCGACGGGAATGGCGCGGCCGGTCGGGTGCTCGTCGATTCGGCGCTGAATGCAGCGGCGGGAACGGCGGATTCCGCCACCGCGCTGTACTGGCGCGGCGCGCTCGCGGCAACGGCGGCCGACGCGGAGCGCGACTATCGGCGCGTCATCGTCGACTACCCGTTCTCGCCGCATTCGGGTGATGCCTTACTCGCATTGGCGCAGCTCGAGATGGCGCGCGGCGACCGCGACCCCGCAATCGACCATCTCCAGCGTTTTCTCGTTCAGCGACCTAACGATTCGGAACACGTTCGTGCCGGGATTTGGCTGGGCCGCTTGCTGCTCGAACAGAATCAGCTCCCAAAGGGCTGCGCCGTGCTGTTGCGCACGCGAGCGGCGTTACCCGATTCGGCGGTCGAAACGCGAAATCAGGTGGACTATTACGCCTCGCGTTGTGCGGGTGTGGACACTGTCGTTCCTGTTCCAAGGCCCGCCCCCGTCCCGAAGGCGCCGAGAACGGACACAACCCGCCGTCGCCCGGCGGTGAAGGACAGTGCTCGCACCGACAGCGTTCGTAAAGCGCCGACGCGCCGAGACACCGAGCCACCACCTAACGCCAATGCGTCGCCGGCCAAGCGATTCACCGTGCAGGTTGCAGCCTACCAGACGCGGGAGTCCGCCGCTCAGCTCATCGACAAGCTGAAGGCCCGCGGCATCACGGCACGCGTGATCGGCTCGAGCGCGCCCTATCGCGTGCGCGTCGGTCACTTCGCCACCGATGCGGAAGCCACCGTGGAAGCGCGCGAGCTGAAAGGCAAAGGAATCGAAGGATTCGTGACGACGACGGATAACGAAAGCGCGGCGCCACGGCCGAAATGAGCAGCGTAGGGCAAGCACCAACCCCATTGATGCAGCAATACCGCGAGATCAAGGCGCGGCATCAGAACGCACTTCTGTTCTTTCGGATGGGTGAGTTCTACGAGATGTTCTACGACGACGCCGAAGTCGCGTCGCGCGTGCTCGGCCTCACACTCACATCGCGAAACAACGGCGGCGCGGCGGACGTCCCGCTCGCGGGTGTACCAGCCAAAGCATTGCAGGACTACTTGCGCCGGCTCGTGCAGCAGGGATTCCGCGTCGCCATCTGCGAGCAGACAGAGGATCCAAAGCTCGCACGCGGAATTGTGCGCCGAGAAGTCGTAGAGACGGTGACGCCCGGCGTGACGTTCGCGGACGAGCTACTCGACGGAGCGCGCAACAACTTCATCTGCGCGCTCTGGGCCGCCGGGCGCGGGGCAGGGCGCGGAATTGAGCAAATTGGAATCGCTGCCGCCGACGTGTCGACCGGCGAGCTTCGCCTCTGCGTCACGACCACCGCGGAGCTGGACGCCGTCCTTGCTCGTTATGCGCCGAGAGAAATTCTGTTGTCGCAGGCGTCGGAGATAAAACTTCCGCCATCCCGAGCGGAGGCCCTGATCACGGAGCGTGACGCGTGGGAATTCGACGCCCAGCTCGCGCGCGAGGATCTCACTCGTCACTATCGCGTCCAGTCGCTCGAGGGACTCGGGGTCGGCGAACAAGAGAGCGCAGCACTCACCGCAGCCGGCGGGCTGCTGCGATATCTGCGTGAGCTGCAACCGGGTGGCGTGCCCCAGCTCTCGCGGCCAGTGGTCGATCGAGCAGCCGGCTTGATGCCGCTCGACGAAATGACCCGGCGCAATCTCGAGCTCGTCGAATCGCTTCGTGGCGGAGGGCCGGACGGCACGCTGCTCTCGGTGCTCGACCGCACTGTTACGCCGATGGGCGCTCGGCTACTGCGACAATGGATCCTTGCACCGCTCACGGATCGCGCGGCCATCGACGAGCGCCTCGACGTCGTGTCGAGCCTCGTTGTCGATTCCATCACTCGCGAAGCGTTGCGCACTGCACTCGACGGCGTTCGCGACGTCGAACGGTTAGGCGCAAAGATCGCGTCGGGACGAGCAACTCCCCGTGACGTCGGCGCGCTGGGCACATCACTCGCGCGTCTTCCCGAGGTGGAGCGGCTCGTTGGACAACTCCAGCAGAATGGCGGCCTGGCGTTGCTCGATCGTCTGCTCGGCGGCTGGGATAGCTGTGTCGAGGAGGCTCGAGCGATCCAGGCGACAATCATCGACCACCCACCGCTTTCCATCGGCGACGAGCCGACAATCGCTCCTGGCGTAGATCCGCAGCTCGATCGGCTGCGCTCCTTGCGCGACGGCGGCAAGGATGCAATCGCCAACATTCAAGCATCGGAGCGAGCGCGAACTGGCATCACTTCGTTGAAAGTCGGCTTCAACAAAGTCTTCGGATACTATATCGAGCTCACGAAAGCCAACCTGCATTTAGTCCCTGATGATTATCAGCGACGCCAAACAATTACGAACGGTGAGCGCTTCGTCACGCCGGCGCTGAAAGAATACGAGGAGACAATCCTCACGTCTGGCGAGCGCATCGAGACGCGCGAGCGAGAGTTGTTCGAGGCCCTGCGTTCGCAAATTGGCGCGCGCATCAGTGCATTGCAGAGTGCCGCGCGCGCCCTCGCGTTGCTCGACGTCATTGTGGCACTAGCCGAAGTCGCCGCGCGCGAGGGTTACGTTCGCCCGGAGATCACGGACGATTTCGCGCTGGAGATCCGTGCGGGACGGCATCCCGTCGTCGAGCGCATGATGCCGCGCGACAAGTTCATTCCAAACGACGTGCTCCTCTCGACGGAAGCGCGCGTCATCATCCTCACCGGGCCCAACATGGCGGGCAAATCCACGATCCTCCGCCAAGTTGGTTTGATCGTACTGATGGCGCAGATGGGGAGCTTTGTGCCAGCCAACTCGGCGCGCGTCGGCGTCGCCGATCGCGTATTCACACGCGTTGGCGCGAGCGACAATCTCGTGCGGGGCCAATCCACGTTCATGGTCGAGATGGCGGAAACCAGCGCCATCCTGCACTCGGCGACGTCGCGCAGTCTCGTGCTCCTCGACGAGATCGGGCGCGGTACGTCCACTTATGATGGGGTATCGATTGCGTGGGCAGTAAGCGAGCATCTGCACGATCGAACCGGCTGCAAAACGATTTTCGCGACTCACTATCATGAACTGACGCAGTTGGCGCAGGACCTCGAAGCAGTGCGCAATTTCAACGTCGCCGTGCGCGAGATAAACGACGACGTCTTGTTTTTGCATCGTCTGCAGCCCGGGGGAGCTGACAGGTCCTATGGCATCGAAGTGGGACGTCTGGCCGGATTGCCGCGAGAGGTGCTGGAGCGCGCTCGTCAGGTCCTGAAGTTGCTCGAAGGAGAGCAGCTGGCGGCGAAGAGATCTGATGTTCGGTCACGCGCTGAGACGAAGCGCGACCAGCTCGCGCTCTTCGCCACGGCGCCAAACCCACTCGTGGAACGCCTCGCCGCCCTCGACACCGACACGATGACACCGCTTCAAGCATTATCGCTCCTGGCCGAGCTGGCGCGCGACGCAAAGCGCTCGTGAGATCTAGCTCTTACATTTCGGTCATGCGTCGCGCCGCGTTAAGCTGGTTGAGGACCAGACTCCATCCCGCGCTGTTGCTCGTAGCGACGGTGATGAGCACGGCGGCATGCGTCGACAAAGAGCAGTCGCAAAAGCTCATGAAGAGCTTCGAGACGGGTCCGCAGCACCCCGACGAAGCTCCAAAGATGCTCAACAAAGAGCTTCCATTTCATTATCCACCAGCGTTGTTCGCGAAGAAGGTGCAGGGGAACGTCACCCTGCGGCTCTTCATCGATCGCGACGGACACGTCCGCCCCGATTCGACACAAGTCGTCGAGTCGAGCGGCTACGAGGCCTTCGATTCGGCGGCAGTTCGGGGATCGCAAGACCTGCAGTTCGTGCCCGCGAAAACGAAGGGCGAGCCAGTGGCCGTGACGATTTTGTTTCCGGTGTACTTCAGGTTTCCCGGTGCACCACCGCTGCCGGGTGATACGGTCCTTCATAAAGGGGCTAGGGGCTAGGCGACTAGGGGCTAGCGACTTATGACGACGCGGAATCGGAAGCCCTACGCCTCCGTTCTCGAGACTATTGGATGGACCCCGCTCATCCGGCTCAATCGCGTGACGCGCGGCGTTCGCACGCCGGTGTACGCGAAGGCGGAGTTCTTCAATCCCGGTGGTTCGGTGAAGGACCGGATCGGAATGCCGATCATCGAGCGCGCCGAGCGCGAAGGTCAGCTGCGTCCTGGCGGCACGATCGTCGAGGGAACGAGCGGGAACACCGGCATCGGCCTCGCCATTGCGGCAACACTCAAGGGCTATCGTTGCATCTTCACGATGCCCGACAAGATGTCACAGGAGAAGGTGCGGCTGCTCAAGGCATTCGGCGCGGAGGTGATTGTCACCCCGACCGCGGTGCCGCCCGATCATCCCGACAACTACGTGATGATGGCGAAGCGGATCGCGCACGAGACGCCTAACGCTATTCTGGCGAATCAGTTTTACAACGACGCGAACTCCGACGCGCACTTCGCCACGACGGGGCCGGAGATCTGGGAGCAGACGGAAGGACGCGTAACGCATTTCGTCTGCGCGGCAGGTACTGGCGGCACGATCACCGGCGTCGGTCGTTACCTGAAGCAAAAGAACCCAAAGATTCAAATCGTCTCCGGAGATCCTGTGGGGTCGATCCTCGCGGAGATGTGGCGTACGAAGGGACAGAGCAAGCCAGAGGGGACGCCCTACAAAGTCGAGGGCATTGGTCAGGACAAGATTCCAGGTACGCTCGACATGTCGGTGATCGACGACTTCATGACCGTCACCGACAAGGAAGCGTTTGGCATGGCGCGGCGCCTGACGAGAGAAGAAGCATTGTTCGTCGGAGGCTCGTCCGGACTGATCGTGCATGTGGCGTTGCACGTGGCGCGTCGCGTCGACGATCCGGAAGCGTGCATCGTGACGATCCTGCCCGACACCGGTGAGCGCTATCTCTCGAAGCTCTACAGCGACGAGTGGATGAGAGAGAATCAGCTGCTCGACGCGGATCGCACGACGCTGGCGAGCGTCCTCAGCTCCAAGCCACCAACTGGCCAGCCCGTCGTGAGCGTTGCGCCCGGCACAACGGTGCGTCAAGCATTGCGTCTCATGTCACTGCATGACGTGTCCCAGCTTCCCATCATGGAGGGCGGCAATTGCGTTGGATCGGTGAGCGACTGGTCGTTATCGGCAAGGAGCCTGGACGACACGAAGCTTCTCGATACCACGGTCAGTGCAGTGATGGACCCACCCTTCCCAATGGTCGACGCTCAGCAGCCAGTGGACGCGATCGCGAAGCTCCTCTCGAAATCGAACCCCGCGGTACTCGTGAGGTCGAACGGCACCGTGCTGGGGATCGTGACGCGATCGGACATGCTGAGCTATCTGATGGCGAGGGGCTAGGGCTTAGGGGCTAGAGGCTAGATGATCGAAAGCGCCCGCCTAACCCCGCCGTGTCTCTAGCCCCTATTCCCCTAGCCCCTAGCCCCTAGGCTTTTGAAGATTTCTGTCCTAATGGGTGGCACCTCCGCCGAGCGTGACGTGTCGCTCGCGTCGGGACTGCGCGTCACCGAAGCATTGCGCACTCGCGGACACGAAGTCACGGCGATCGATACCGCACGTGGTCCGCTGACTCGGGAAAACGAACAGGCATTGCTCGCGCGACCGGTCGTGCAACCAGTGCCTCCGTCGCAGGCTGAGCTTCAGCGTATGGCGCGTGACACCCTGCCGCAGATGCAGCGCGTGCTGCCGGCGCTTCGCGTTGCGGACATCGTTTTCCTCGGACTCCACGGCGGAGCGGGAGAGGATGGAACGATCCAGGCGCTGCTCGATCTCGCACGCATCCCGTACACGGGCAGCGGCCATCTCGCGAGCGCCCTCGCGATGGACA
>DATEGN010000552.1:0-19226 GCA_035280125.1 Gemmatimonadaceae bacterium
GTGCGAAGATAGTTTCCCATGCGCTCGAGCTCCGCGAGCGCAGCCTGGTTGATCTCGGTCGTCGCGTCCGCCACCACTTCGCCGCGAGCAATCTCGGTGTGATTCGCAGCGTTGGCGTTCGCGACCACGGGTCGCACTCGCGACGGCACGATCTTCACTAACATGAGAATGACGGCTATCGCGACGACTGCTCCAATGGCCGTGACCGCGATCTGACGTGAGCGGGTCATCGAGCTCTCCCGAATGATGACTTCACAGTATCTATCGGGGATCGGCTAGGACGTCATTCGACCTTGTGCGTAGGAACATGGGCCATTCAAACGCAGTCACTGTGCCTCACTTCATGGTCGCCCGGAGGTCAATGAGCGTTTGATCCACATCGGTCACGCGAGACAACCCGAGGCGCGGATACTCGAGCTCGATGATCACATACGTAGCGATCGACACGCTCGCCGCGACGCCGATGATGTAGATCCAGTTCCGCGACGGACCACCGGCGAGGCCGTATCCCGCAAAGAGCGCGGAGGCAAGCGCCGTGATGGCGAGCATCGCCCAAATGAGCGTCGGTGGGTGCATCAGGCGCGCTATCCGCTCCTTCTCGACGAGTCCAAACAGGTCGTTCAATGCCGGCAGGAGCAGCATACGGGCTTTTTCGCCGTTAGGTGCGATGCATGCCGCGACTGAGCCTGACCAGAGGTCGTTCTGTGCATTCCTGAGTGCCGCAGGCTCGTCGCTGAGGTCCGTCGCTTCGATTTTGGTATGCCACGCAACCAAGGCATCCATGTAGCGCCGAAACTCACCGCGGACCTCGACCTGCAGCTCCGCCGATAACACGTCGATGCGTTGCCATGCCGTGCCGGCGGCGTTGGTCTCGTCAGCGATGACCTGTCGTCGCTGATCGAATCGGCCGGCAGCGCCCGAGAACGTAAAACCGATGAGCAGCGCGAAGAGACTGTACACGGCACCGTCGACGACGCCGACGCCGGTCTTCGCTGCGTTCCCACCTTTCGCGAGCTGCCGTACGCCAAACCCCCGTCCCAGTTCGATGAACAGTACCATCGCAGCGAAGAGGGCGACAGCGACGCCGACGGCGATCAGCGCAAATCGAGCGTGTAGCATCGAGCAATACCCTAGAGTCGCATCTGAATGCGCGACTGAAAGAACTGTGTCGCGCCCCTCGTCCCGAACCGCGTGAGCACGCCATATCCATACGCAAACTCGAGACGAAGATTGTCCGTCAGATACCAGTTGATCATCGGCGTGACACGCCAGAAAACCCCGCCCTGCACCGGCCCATTCGTCAGGTTGCTGTAAGAGAACTTGATCAGCGGCGACCAGGCGCCAGGGCCACCCTGTATTACCGTGCAATCTGGTGAGACTTCTCTAAAGTAGTTCCCCGCGAGATTGTAGCTGCGGACCTCGCCGGTCGTGTTCCACGAAACGACGACCTCGCCACCGTGAAACCACGGATTGCCCGTCTGCGACGAGTTGACCCTCTGCCAGTAATACTCGCCGCCGAGCAGCACGCGGCCCGGCCGATAATAGAGCTCCGGTCCAAACGCGAGCGCCGACGCGGCAGGAAACGGTCCAGTATCGATGAAGTATGGGGCTGGAAATGCCTCTGGCTTCGATCGCAATCGCAGCGTGTCATTGTTCACGTCGCCGATGCGGAAGTTCATCGCCATGTGGAGCAGCGTGCCGACGCTGTCCCCAGCGAGTGGATCCCAACCGCTGCGCACTACGAACTGGTAATTGTACGTGGAGAAACTCTGGCCCTCCGAAAACGCGTCCATGAACGCGCCGAGATTCCAGAAGAAGTGTGTGCTCGGGACGTAGCCGAGCCATTTGATGCCGTCGGCGAGCAATGGGACTGTTGCGTCGGTGAACGGGAGTCGCTCCATCGACCACCCGTCGTATCCGACCATCACCTTGTTGAGGCTGAATCCCTCCTTCGCGCGGCCGAGAAAGAAGTAGCTGTGGATTTCGGGCACGGCGAGCATCAATCCGGTCTGACGCACGAGCCATTTATTTGTGACCGCGTCGTACATGATGCCCGCTTGCCACGTGAACGATCGCTTGGATTTGAAGCGTCCGCCGAGGAGCACGCGCGCGTCGCGCAGCTTGAACTCGGGGTTGAGGTCTGGAAACTGCTCCTTGCTCGCCGAGTCCTGCGAGTACGCGGCCACGTCGAGGAGGAGACCAGCCCCGACATGGAGCGTCGTGAAACCCAGATTCCATTCGGGACGCTCGAGCAACTGCCGCCGGCGAGGCGGTTCGTCGTCCGCCTCACCCGCCGTCAGCGCGTTTGCCCAAACCGAATCAGGTGTCGAGTCGCGACGCACGGCCCCGGGCTTCTGTCCCAGGGCCGGCGGCGTAGTCGTTAGGCTCAGCGTCGCGAGCGCAAGAAACGTCCACCGACGCACGTTCCTCAGTACTCGTCGAAGTAGCGCTGAATCGTCCCCAGGTCCGCCGTCTGGAGCAACGCCAGGCGCAACAGCACGCGCGACTTCTGTGGATTCAAACCTAACGACGCGACGAAATGCAGACTGTCGTCATTCACTTCGACATTCCGGCCGACCTGGCCGGTTGTCACCCGCGTCGACCGCACACACACAATACCCCGCTTTTGCTGCGCCTCGAGCGCCGCGAGCGCGGGCTTCGTCATGTTACCATTGCCGACGCCGGCGATGATGATCCCCTTCGCGCCGGCCGCGGCAGCCGCGTTGATCAACGCCCCATCCATGTTCTCTGTCGCCATGATGATGTCCACGCGTGGGAGAACCGTCGTCTTGCTCACCGCGAAGTCGGAGCTCACGGTATTCTTGCCCACCGGACCGCGATACCACTCCGGAGCGCCGTACGCGATAGTGCCGATCAATCCCGACAGCGGCGACATGAAAGTCTGAACCGCCGTCGTACTGGTCTTCGTCAGCGATGATGCACCATGGATCCAATCATTGATGACGACGAGTACGCCTTTCCCCGCCGCATCCTTGTTCGCCGCGACCGCGACGGCATTGTAGAAGTTGAGCGGACCGTCGGCCGAGAGCGCCGTCGATGGCCGCATCGAGGCGGTCAGCACCACAGGCTTCCGCGATTTCACCGTGAGATTGAGGAAATACGCCGTCTCTTCGATCGTGTCCGTCCCGTGCGTGATCACGACGCCCGACACGTCCGGCCTCGCCAGCAGCTCGTTGACACGATTGGCGAGCTTTAGCCACACCTCGTCGTTCATGTCCTGCGAGCCGATGTTCGAGATCTGCTCTCCGCGCAGATGCGCGAGCTTCTTTGCCTGGGGCACTGCGTTGAGCAGTTGCTCGACACCAACCTGTCCGCTCGAGTACCCCGCTTGGACATCGCTCGCGGCCGCACCCGCGATCGTTCCGCCCGTTGCGAGCACCACGACCGTCGGAAGGTCGTCGTGATTGCGACCGCCATCGCCGCCCTGTTGTGCGACGGCCAACGACGGTACGAGCGCCAGCATCAGAATGAAGCCATGTTGTCTCGACATATTCACCTCCTAACGACCCGATCCAGTCAGCGCCTGTGGATTGAGAATCTCATCGATCTGCTTGTCGGTGAGGATGTGCTTCTCACGCACCAGCTCGAGAATCCCCTCGCCCGACTCGAGCGCCTCCGCCGCGAGCTCCGTCGCCTTGTCGTAGCCGATTACGGGATTGAGCGCGGTCACCGTCCCGATACTCGACTCGAGGTAATGCTGGCAGACGTCGGCATTCGCGGTGATGCCCTCGACGCAGAACTTGCGTAGCGTCTCAGCAGCGTTCACGAGCAGCGTCTGTGACTCGAAGATGCACGCTGCCATCACGGGCTCGAACGCATTCAACTGCAACTGTCCCGCTTCCGCGGAGAGTGTCACCACCATGTCGTTACCGATCACTCGATAGGCAACCATGTTCGTGACTTCCGGAATGACCGGATTCACCTTCCCGGGCATGATGGACGACCCGGGCTGCGTTGCCGGCAAATTGATCTCGTGCAAGCCGCAGCGCGGACCCGACGAGAGGAGTCGCAGATCGTTGCCAACTTTCGCGAGCTTGATCGCAACGCTCTTGAGCGCCGACGAATACAGCACGAACGCCTGCGTATCCTGGGTCGCCTCGACGAGATCTTCCGCGAGACGAATCGGCAACAGCGTGATCTTGGCAAGGTGATCGGCGCACTTCTGCGCGTAGCCCTTCGGTGCGTTGAGGCCCGTGCCGATTGCCGTGCCCCCCATGCTCACCTCGCACAGCACCACCTTGATCGCCTCGAGCGCGCGAATTTCGTCGGCGAGCGTCTTGGCGAATGCCTTGAACTCCTGGCCCAGCGTCATTGGAACGGCGTCCTGCAACTGCGTTCGGCCCATCTTTACGATGTTGCTAAACTCCTTCCCCTTCGCGCGAAACGCTTCGATGAGATCCTCGAACGCCGAGATGACTGCGGCGTTGCCCAGTGCCATGCCGATGTGCATCGCCGTCGGATAGGAATCATTGGTGGACTGCGAGCGATTCACGTGATCATGCGGATCGAGGTACTTGTACTCGCCTTTCTTGTGACCCATGAGCTCGAGCGCGCGGTTGGCGATGACCTCATTCGCGTTCATATTCGTCGAGGTGCCGGCGCCGCCCTGGAGGATGTCGAGCTTGAATTGATCGTGCAGCTTTCCGTCGATGATCTCTTTGCATGCACCTTCGATCCCTTCGAGGATTTCTCGTGAGAAGCCACCCGTCTCGAAGTTCGCGCGCGCCGCGGCAAGCTTCACCATCGCCAGCGCCTTGATGAAGTTCGGAAAAATCCGCAGCTCTTGACCGGTGATCTTGAAGTTCTCGAGCGCACGGGCGGTCTGAACTCCGTAGTACGCGTCGGCAGGTACCTCGTAGTCACCGAGCAGATCGTGTTCGGTCCGAGTGTTCTTGGCGGGCATGCACACCTCGCATCGAGTAAGCCGCACTCGCACGCGCCGGCCAGTCCCGGCGTGCGCAGAGTCCGTGAACAAAGGCAAGGTGAGTGGACGCGCATGAAGCACGGAGTGGACGATGGTCCAAGCACCGAACACGGCAGCTTTGTCCGCGCAATCACTGCTCGCCAGCGCCGTATATCACAGGTCAGAGTGACGGATTCGGTTTCGCGCGACGTCCCAAAATCGTCGAGCACTAGAGACGCATCGTCGCGACTCTCCCGTTCCCCGTTCCCCGTCCCCCGTTCCCTGTGGACATCCAGTTGCAGTTCAAGTTCTCGGATGAGGGCCTGGGCTCCGCGCTCGTTGCCGCGGGCGCCTACACCGTCATTCGCGTCTTTTCCAAGATCCTCACTGCTCTCGCACCAACGAGCGCCATCCTCGGCCTCCTCGGCGCCCTGATGTGGCTCGGCGCCGCACTCTATCTCTTCGTCGTCATCACCTGGCAGCGCGACGACAACTGGCTCGCCGCAGGTATCCTCATGGGCGTGAGCCTCCTCGTCGGTGCATTGGTCGCCGACTTCATCTCGGGCGTCGTCGACACGAGCTCCGTCACTGGCGCAGTCCTCGCCACGACGAGCGCCTCGGTCGGGCTCGTCCTTCGCACGCTCATCATCGTACCGCTCTCCGGTGGTCTCACCGCCGGCGCGCGCTGGCTCACGTCAGAGCTCGAGCGAAACGGGGTTATCTCGCCGTAGGCCTCGCCGAGGCAGCAGCAGGAATCACGAATTGCGCGAATGATCGCGCAGTTCGTGCTTAGCTCTCCCAACATAACGCGATGCAGAATTGCCACACGAGAGCTTTTGAGGCATTGTTCTGCTGAGTGCAGATCGCCTCCTCCGGAGGGACCGGTGAGCGCCTCGACCAACGATCGCTTTCGCCGCGCCGATGCCGTGTTCGACGCGGTGCTCGACATCCCGACGGCCGATCAGCCGGCGTTCATCGAACAAGCCTGCGGTGATGACACACAGTTGCGCGCCGAGGTCATTCAACTTCTGCGCGCGCACCATCGCACCAGCAGCATCCTCGACTCTCCCGCGCTTCGGCTCTCGCCCATGCTGCTCGAGGGCGACGAGGGCGCGTCCACGCCCGAGCGTATCGGTCCCTTTCGGATCGTTCGGGCGATTGGCGAAGGTGGAATGGGCCAGGTGTTTCTCGGTGAACGCGACGACGGACAGTTCGAGCAACGCGTCGCGATCAAGCTGATTCGCCATCCGGCGCCCGGGCTCGTGAGGCGCTTCCTCGAGGAGCGCCGCATTCTCGCCTTGCTCGAGCATCCCAACATCGCGCGCCTCGTCGATGGTGGGCTCACCACGGACGGCCTCCCGTACTTTGCGATGGAGTTCGTCGATGGTGAATTGATCGACAAGTACTGCGAGTCGCGCAACCTCCCGCTCGACGAACGCCTCGTCCTGTTCGAGAAGGTGTGCGACGCAGTGAGCTACGCGCACCAGCATCTCATCATCCATCGCGACCTCAAGGCGAAGAATATCCTCGTCACACCGAACGGCGACGTCAAGCTGCTCGACTTCGGCATCGCCAAGCTGCTCGATAGATCCCGACGCGATGAGACCTGGACCGGCGTGCGCATCATGACGCCCGAATGTGCCGCGCCCGAACAGCTCCTCGGCGACCCGATCAGCACCGCGACGGACGTGTACGCGTTAGGCGTTCTCCTCTATACGCTCGTGGCCGGCGTTCGGCCGTACGACGTGCGCGACAAGACCGCCAGCGAAGTCCAGCGCATCATCTGCATCGACACGCCGCCCTCGCCGAGCACGCGTGCGCCAGAGTCGATGAAGCGGCGCATTCGCGGCGATCTCGATCTCATCGTCATGACGGCGATCCAGAAGGACGCCGATCGTCGCTACCACTCGCCGGCCGCTCTGTCACTCGACGTCCAACATTTTCGCGAAGGACACGCGATCGACGCGCGCCCAGCGAGCGCGCGGTATCGACTCTCCAAGTTCGTGGCTCGGCATCGCGCTGGCGTTGGGTTTGCCGCCGCCATCGTGCTCGCCTGCGTCGGTGGGGCCGCGCGCGAGCGCGTGCTGCGCAGCCGCGCCGAGGTCGAAGCACGTAAAGCGATCGAGGTCGAGAACTTCCTTATTAATGTCTTCGACGTCGCCGACCCGTACGCCTTCTCCGAGCCCGACCGCGGCCGCGTGAGTGCGCGTGATCTGCTCGATCGTGGCGCCGGACGCATCGACTCGACGCTCGTCGGGCAACCCGAGGTTCAGGCGGAGCTCCGCTCGGTGCTCGGCCGCGTGTACACGAGCCTCGGCTTGCTGTCGAAGGCCACACCGCTTCTCGAGCGCTCGCTTCTCCAGCGCACGGCGATGCATGGACCGCGTGACACGAGCGTCGCGACGAGCATGGACCTCCTCGGCGTCGCCCTCGAGGGGCAGAACAAGTACGAGGAAGGCGAGCAGTTGATTCGCGGTGCATTGGACATCCGCCGGCGCGCGTTAGGCCAGAACCACAAGCTCACCGCCGAGAGTCTCGATCACCTCGCGACGCTGCTCGAGGATCGCAACCAGCTCGCCGCCGCGGAGTCTCTCCATCGCGAGGTGCTCGCGATCGATCGCAAACTCTTCGGCGACAGTAGCATCGAGGCCGCAACGAGCCTCAACGACCTGGCGCTCGTTCTCTATAGACGTGGGCAGTACGCAGCGGCGGAGCCACTGTACCGCCAGTCACTCGCCGCAGAGCTGCGCAAGCTCGGCGAGCGCGACGCAACGACGGCCGTCGCGATGCACAACCTCGCGCAGGTCCTCGAGATGAGAGGTCAGCGCGATTCGGCCGAGTACTATTACCGCCGTTCGCTCGCGGCCAAGCGTGCAACGTTAGGCGACCTGCACCCCAGCGTCACGATCGGCCTCAACAATCTCGGAGTCTTCCTGTCCAACGACTCGAGGAGATTGAACGAGGCCGAAGCCGTTACACGTGAAGCGCTGTCGCTGGACCGCCAGATCTTCGGCGACCGACACACCTACGTCGCGGAAGGATTGCGGAACCTCGGCGTCGTGCTGCGTCTCGAGGGACACTTCAAGGAGTCAGACGCGGCGCTCACTCAGGCACTCGACATCGATCGACCCCTGCTCGGTGAGCGCGACGTGAAGATGGCCAACCTCTACAACCAGCTCGCTCAAACTCGCTACCAGATGGGAGACTCGATCGACTGTGTGCGCCTGACGCGTGAGGCGCTCTCTCGATATCGCGAGATGCTCGGCGAGAACCACCGCGCAACGATTGTCACCATGGGGAATCTTGCGCGGCAGCTCACGGAGATCGGAGGTGCCGTCGAGGCCGAGTCACTCGCGCGCGCGAGCCTCACGCGCATGGACTCGACCGACGCCGCCGTGCGTACGCAGTACCTCGTCGCGCAGCGCGCTCTCGGCGCGGCGATTCTCGCACAACATCGCACCGATGAAGCGCTGCCGATTCTCGAGCGTGCCCTCGACGGAACTCGTCGCGATGTCGGCGAGGACAATCTGCGCACGGCACATGCGAAGCTCTCGTATGGCAACGCGCTTCTCGCGAAGCGGCGCTACGCCGACGCCGAGCCGGTGCTCCGATCGGCGCAGAAGACGCTCCAGACTCATCGCACCGATCAACCGCGCCTGTATGCGCAAGCAATGACGGCAGTCGCCGCGCTCGATGCGAAACGCTAACGGCGACGTGACCCAGCTACTGCAGGACGCGCGCAACGGCGACCGCGCCGCGTTCGATCGCATCGTCGGTCTCATGTACGACGACCTGCGCGCGCTCGCGCGCAGTCAGTTGCGGCGTGACTTTCACGCGGGCACACTGCAGCCGACCGCCCTCGTTCATGAGGCTTTTCTCAAGCTCGCCCGCGGTTCGCACGTCGACGCATCCGACCGCTCGCACTTGCTCGCGTTGGCCGCGCACGCGATGCGCCAGGTGCTCGTCGATCGCGCCCGCCGCCGAAGGGCCGCGAAACGCGGCGGTGAAGACGGATGGCGCGATGTCACACTTGGCGAGGACCACCTCCCCTCCCGCGGCCTCGACGCCGACGACCTCCTCGCGCTCGACGAAGCCCTCGAACAACTCGAGCCACGCCAGCGTCAGATCGTCGAATGCCGCTTTTTCGCCGGCATGACGGACGAAGAGATCGCGGCAGCGCTCGGGATCACGGATCGAACGGTTAGGCGGGAATGGGTGAAGGCGAGAGCAAGGCTGAATCGGGCGCTCTACGGGTAGAGGTGGAGAGTAGAGGGCAGAGGGTAGAGGGTAGAGAGGCAGGGCGCCGAGAGTGCCACCCTCTGCCCTTGCCCCCTACGCTCTACCCTCCGCCCTCTACCCAACAACCACCCTCTTACTGTCTGTGGTAAGTCAGCCCCGCCCTCTGCGCCTGCTCCACGGCAATCACCATTCCCGGCACCAGCTGGATTCCCGGAATGATGCTCGACTTGAGATCCTCGTACACGACCTTTGCATCGAGTCCGCGCTTCTGGGCGAGTAGGCCCGAGAAGATCTGCAGAGCGTTATTGCAAACGATGAGCGTCGCGCCGCGCTTTTCCAGTGACTCGATGCTCGCGCCCGGAATCGTAAGTCCGAGAACCACGGGCGCCGTGCGCCACGGATTCGCCGTCAATGAAGTGCCCGATGCGTCCTTCGCGTCGAGAAATTCACCGAGACGATACTTCGCCCAAGCCGCGTCGTTCACGGCATATAACGTCGTGCCGCCGTAGAATGTGAGGACGGCATTGATGTCGCTGTCCTTGACATCGAAGGCCTTGTTGTACGTGTCGTAGTAGTTCATCACGTGCACGAGCGCGATTCCGCCATTCGGCGACGGATTGTCGAAGAATTGCTTGTGCTTGGCCTTGAGACCACGGAGCCAATCGTTGCTCGGCTCGATCGACGTCGACTTCGGCGTGGTTGGCTTGGCACTCAGCGCGCCCGCGCGCACCGTGAGCCCGACGACGCCAACGGCGGTCGCGAGTGCACTCATCATTATTGTGCGGCGGACAACGGTAGCTTTGGTGAACATGTTCGGAGTCTCCGGTAAGCGGTCGAGAGTGGGTGCGAGTCGATGGGTACTCGCCCTCACCTCCTAACTACGTCATTCCCGGAAAATCCGGACATCCGTCTTGACGCTCTGCGGTAATGGCCCATATGTCATCCCGAGCGCAGCGCGGGATCTGCACCTAACGCAATTCATATATGAAGGAACTCACTGAGCGCCGATCGCGAACTGCACCGAGAGCCGATGCTGCGTTAGTCACGAACCTCACGCCGCATCCCTCGGCGCCCACGGCGTACAGCTACGAATCCGGTCGCACCTACAGGCTCGAGCGCCTCATCGGCAAGGGGGGCTTCGGCGAGGTATACCTCGCGACGGTGACGCCGGCGCAGGGCATGCCCGCACAAGTCTGCGTCAAGATCAGCGAGCGCATGTCCGCTTGGCTGCGCGAAGCGTACTTCGCGGAGTTGCTCGACAAGGAGCCGCGCGCCCTCCGCGTCTACGATCGTTTCGCCATCGTCGACGGACTTCGCATGCGCTACTGCCTCGCGATGGAGTACGCCGAGCACGGCGACCTTGGTGCGTGGCTGGCACGGAAGGGACCCCAATCCGAGCGATACGTTAGGCGAGAGATCGCGGCGATCCTCGAGGCACTCGACGCACTGCATCGAGGGCAGGCGATGCACCGCGATCTCACACCGTTCAACGTCTTCGTCTGCGACAACGAAGAGCTCAAGCTCGGCGACTTCGGGATCGCGACCCATCAATTGAGTCGCCGCGGTGTCACCGCCGACGCGTTCAACCTGCTCAACGCACCGACGGAGATCGCGTGGGGGAAAGTCCGTCGCTGGCAGCAGCGCGACGACATCTATCAAGTTGGCCTCATCGCCGCCATGCTGCTCAAGGGCGACATCACGAGCGCGATGCGGAGCAAGGACGTGCGGCGCTTGCCGTGCAGCGATCAACTGAAAGAAGTCATTCACCGCTGCCTGGGCTCTCGCGGCAAGCGCTATGAGGCCGCGAATGAGCTGATCGCGGCGCTGCACAGCAAGTCGCCCCAACCGCAGTTCGGGCGCATCAGCAGCCTAACGGGAAAGCACATCGCCTTCACCGGCTTCCTCAGCCGCCCGCGGAGCGAAGCAATCGCTGCCGCGAAGAAAGCCGGCGCGATCGTGCAGTCCAAACCTGGTCAGTTGACCGACGTGCTCGTGCGCGGGAAGCCTAACAAGTTGCAGATCGCGGGACAGGTCGGCGGGACCAAGATCATGGAGATCCGCCGCCTCGCCGCACTCGGACATCCCGTGAAGGTGATCGGCGACGGGCAGTTCTGGAGACTCGTGGAGTCGCCGACGAATGTCAGGAGGAAGGCAGCTCGCAAGCGACGGAAAGGGTGAACACGGACTGTCATCCTGAGCGCAGCGAAGGATCTACTGTCACTAG
The DNA here is from genome assembly GCA_035280125.1 of Gemmatimonadaceae bacterium. Classification (GTDB taxonomy): domain Bacteria; phylum Gemmatimonadota; class Gemmatimonadetes; order Gemmatimonadales; family Gemmatimonadaceae; genus AG2. The sequence goes on from DATEGN010000552.1 coordinate 11,388, forward strand.
CTGGAACAAAGCCACTCACAAATGACGGTGGATCCTTCGCCGCGCTCAGGATGACAAGATGCCGTGTTTTACGCATCTCATCGCGCTCCGGAATCGGTTCGCCGGATGCTGCGTCGATCGTGAGACGTTCGCGATCCACAAACCGACGAACGGGCTGGATGGCGCCCGCGCAATCTGTAGCGAACGGACATGCGCCTCGAGTTTTCGGCCAGCTGGTGAATTCATACTCGCGTGCAATCTGCTGCAACGCGCCTGCGAGCTTTGCCTCGGGGTTGCTCGATGGCAGGCTGGCGACAACACAAGAGGGATGTTCCCTTTCCATGGACGGGAGGCAGCCTGCACTGCGGCACGAACAGTGGTTGCGCTCGAAGCCGATGGCAAGCTGAATTCAAATTGCCGTTCGCTGTCCCTATTCCTCGTTCCCCACCACATGCGTGATATCCGCGTCGCATCCGTGCAATTTCAGCACGCCCCCGGCGACAAGGCCTACAACCTCTCCCGCGTTCGACACTTCGTCACCGAGGCCAGGCAGGCGCAGGTCGAGATCATCGCCTTCCCCGAGATGTGCCTCACCGGCTACTGGCACACGCGCAAGCTCTCGCGAGCGGAGATGGAGACGCTGGCGGAGCCCGTCCCAAACGGACCCCTCACCCAGGAACTGCTCCGACTCGCGCAAGACAATGGAATGACGATTGGCGCGGGCTTGATCGAACGAGCCGACGATGGGCGCCTCTACAATGGCTACGTCGTCGCGATGCCTAACGGCGACTGGGCGTGTCACCGCAAGCTCCACGAGTTCGTGAGTGAGTTTCTCTCCAACGGCGATCAGTACACCGTTTTCGACACACCGCATGGCTGCCGTGTTGGCGTGTTGACCTGCTACGACAACAACATCGTCGAGAACGCCCGCGCGACCGCACTGGCCGGCGCCGAGATTCTCCTCGCGCCGCATCAAACTGGAGGATGCAACTCGGTGAGTCCGCGCGCCATGAAGCCGGTCGATCCCGCGATCTGGGCGCGTCGTCGCGAAGATCCCGCAGCGATTCACGCCGAGCTTTGTGGACCGAAGGGGCGCGCGTGGATCATGCGCTGGCTCCCGAGCCGAGCGCACGACAACGGGATGTTCCTTCTCTTCGCCAACGGCGTCGGTCCCGACGACGATGAGATTCGTACTGGAAACGCTATGATACTCGACCCGTATGGGGAGGTGATCGTCGAGACCAGTGAGCCCGGCGACGCGATGGTCACGGCAGACCTCGACGCGTCCCTGCTGCCAACGTCATCCGGACGACGCTGGCTGCGCGCACGACGTCCTGAGTTATATGAAAGTCTCACACGGCGCACCGGCCAGGAAATGGACACGCGTCGCGTACGCTTCGGCGAGTGACATGCGAGTTGCAAATATACTGATTGTGGTCGCCGCGCTTGCTGGTGTCGCGAGCTGTGATGGCAACGCGTCGTCGTTCCTCGGCACAACGGGCGGTAGCCCCCATCTGCGCATCGTCAACGCGTTCACTGGTCCTGTCGACGTATTGATCGACGGCAACGTCTCGCTCGCGGCGCTTGGCGCGGGCCAGATCAACACCGCGGCAATGGTGGCGGGCACCCACACGCTGATGTTGCGTCCAACAGCTGGCGGGACATCGGTATCGCAGATCGTCACTGCATCGACCGGCGCGCTGAGTACGATCGCGGCGACGAACGCCGGCGGTACACTCTCGGCAGCGGTGCTGGACGACACGAACAGCGTCGTGCCCGACGGTGCGACGAAGCTGCGCGTACTCCACCTCGCGCCGAATGCGGGGACGTTGCAAGTGTATCGCACGCAGCCCGACTATCACACGCCGGTGGCGTGGCAGACTCCATTCAACTACGAATCGAATCCAACGAGCCTCACCGCGCCATTCTACCAGAGCACCGTCGGCAGCTGGGAAGTTCGCGTTTGGCAATCACCAGCCGACGCCACCGGCTGGGACACCGCGACGACGCGAATCACTGTCCCCCTCGTCAGCGGCGCGAAGGCAACGATTGTCATACTCGACAACCCAGCCGGCGGCGTCCGCGTCCAGGTGATATAGATGTTCCCAGTCGTGGGACTGCACTTTCCGAGACCTCCAAGCGGCGCAGATCGGCCCACCTAACGAGCACCACGTGGTTATCGGCCAGGGCCTTTCTGAACTCGGGGCTGCGTACGACATCGTAATCCCGCTGTCTCCAAGCGGATCCATACGGCTCGTGATTCACCGTCACCGCCTGGAGCTCGGCGTCATCGTGCCCCAAGTGCACGATCATCTCGTTGAGGCCCGGCTTCAACTTCGCGATCGCGTCGAGATAAAACTCCTTCCAGTGATCGCGCGCGACATTTTCGGACGCGATGATCACGTTGTCCACCGCGATATCGCTCGGTGACAGCGGCATCGGCGCCCCGCCCTGGAAGCTGCCGCGGAAGCCGAGGAAGGGCAGATGGTAGTCGTGCGCAACCTTCACATACACCGCCATGATCTCCGGCGACGTGAACAGCGCGCCCATATGGCTGTCGACGTGTGTCGGATGAATCCCCATCGCCAGCGCCCGATCGATCTGCGCTCGCAGCTCGCGCTCGATCTCGGCCGGTTTCGCCCGCGCGACAACCGGCGGCACGTCCAGCGCTAAAGTACCGCTCGAGTCGAGTAAACTCTGAACCTGATCACTCGGCGCGACGCTTCCCCAACGATACGTCTGCCACTCGCTCGTGAGCGTGAGGTGCAATCCGAGATCGGCGTTGGGATGCGTCCTGGCGTATGCCGCGACCTCGGTCACCCACGGCGTCGGCATCATGATACTCGCTGACGTGATCGCGCCTTCGTCGAGCGCATCCAGGCTCGCCGCGTCGACCGAATGCGCGACGCCAAGGTCGTCACCATGAAGGATGAGCAGCTTGGCGCTGGCGGGATAGCCGAGTCGCTCGGCAACCGTCTTCGTTTGCGCCTGGACCGTCGACGCGAACAGCAACATGACGATCGTAGTATACCGCAGGAGCTTCATGGACTCTCCAAGGCGAGTGGCGTCAAGACGCTATCGGTTCTCTCGTCAGGGCGGAAGTCCCGCCCTATCGCTTGGGACGGCCATAAACCATGTTCCGGGAAATGTCACCCACTCTACGCATGCTCTCCAAAGGTTTTTCCGCTGCCAGCCTAACGCTTCTCGTCGTGGCCGCCGCCTGCCGGCCCGCGTCCCCACCGCAGACCGCTTCGCGGCCTCGACCAGTCCAGATGGCACCACTCGCAACACTCGGCGCGAACCACGTCATTCCCGCACCCGTTTCGGTCACCGCGGCGAGCGGCGCGCCATTCGCCCTCACCGCGACGACGACGATTGTCGTTCCCGCGAACAATGCCGCCGCCGCGAAGATTGGCGAGGACCTCGCGGCGCTGCTCCGGCGAGCAACTGGCTTCCGCTTTCCAGTGTCCGGCACGGACGCCGCCGTGCCTAACGGCGCCATCGTGCTCCGACTCGGCAGTGGCACGGAGCTCGGGAGCGAAGGCTACGACATCACCGTGGACGCCAGCTCCCTGCAGATCGTCGCCGGTTCGCCCGCCGGACTTTTCTACGGGACGCAGACACTGCGTCAACTTCTCCCCGCGGCCATCGAGGCCGAGCAGAGCGAGACCCACATGGCGAGCGCGTGGACGATTCCGCCAGGTCGGATCATCGATCATCCGCGATTCGCCTGGCGCGGCGCGATGCTCGACGTCGCTCGGCATTTCTTCACCGTCGACGAAGTGAAACAAACCATTGATCTGCTCGCGCTCTACAAGCTGAACGCTCTGCATCTGCACCTCTCCGATGACCAGGGCTGGCGTATTCAGATCGACTCCTGGCCCAACCTCACCGTCGTCGGCGGAAGCACCGAGGTCGGCGGCGGCCCTGGTGGCTTCTACACGAAGCAGGATTATGCGTCCATCGTTAGGTACGCGCAGGATCGCTTCATCACGATCGTGCCCGAGATCGACATGCCGGCGCATACCAATGCCGCCATCGCGTCGTACCCGCAGCTCGGCTGCAGCAAGCCGACGCCGGGCCTCTACGGTGGCACGCAGGGCGCGGGCGTGTACACGGGAATCGCGGTCGGCTTCAGTGCGCTCTGTCCGGACAGCGAGGCCGTTTACAAGTTCGTCGATGACGTCGTGCGTGAAATTGGGGCGATGACGCCAGGCGCGTACTTCCATGTCGGTGGCGACGAAGTCGAGGGACTCACGAACGAGCAGTACACGCACTTCGTCGAGCGCGTTCAGGACATCATCTACAAGAACAACAAGACGATGATCGGGTGGGAGGAGATCGGCAAAGCACGCCTCCGCCCGACGACCATTGCGCAACAGTGGAAGAGCGACAGCGCATTGCTCGCATTCAAGCAGGGTGCGAAACTGCTCCTTTCGCCAGCGAGCAAGATCTATCTCGACATGAAGTACACGCCTGCCACGGAGCTCGGGCTCGATTGGGCCGGCTTCGTCCAGTTGCGCACATCATATGATTGGGATCCGGTCACCTATCTCCAGGGCGTTCCAGAGCAGTCCGTGGTTGGCGTCGAAGCGCCGCTCTGGTCGGAGACCGTAAAGAACATCACGGCGGCGCAGTTCATGATCGTTCCGCGACTGCCGGCAGTCGCCGAAGTCGCGTGGACACCGGCGTCGTCCAAGAACTGGGATAGTTTCCGCATGCGCATCGCGGCGCACGCGCCCCGCTGGCGACTCCTCGGCGTGAATTACTTCGCATCGCCCGAAGTTGCCTGGTGATCGTTTAGAACCTCGATTCCGAGGAGATCATCGGCGGCTTCAGCGCTGTGTCAGCGGTTCAGCGGCCACTCTACTCGAAGGAGGCCATCATGCCAAAACTCTCGGTAGAACCCAATTTGACGACCCTGCTTTTGCACGCCACACAGGAAGGCAAGCCTTACAACCTAACGATCAATGACCATCGATTCATCCAATAAACCACGCATCCAACCCGAGTCCTTTCGGGGACGTTCCCTTCAAGCCTCTCTCACCGTCAACGACCTCCAAAAGAGCCGCGACTGGTATCGCGATGTCCTCGGCTTCACGGTCGACCGCGAGATGGAGCGCAACGGCAAAATCGCATCCATCTCCCTCAAGGCTGGCGACGTCCGCGTCCTTCTCAATCAGGACGACGGCGCCAAAGGAGCCAATCGCGTCAAAGGTGAAGGCTTCTCCTTCATGATCACGACGACACAAGACGTCGACGCCCTGGCCCAGCGCGTCCGCGACTACGGCGCCCCATTCGACACCGAGCCGATGGACACGCGTTGGGGCACGCGCATGTTCCGTGTGCGCGACCCAGACGGCTTCAAGTTCACGATCTCAACCGAGCGCCCGTCATGAACAAAGACACTCGTGCACCGCTCGCCACGTTCCTCTGCCTGACGTTTGGGCTGAGCGCGATTTGGTATACACTCATCATCCAGGCACACAGTCTCGACACGCACGGCGGTTTGTATGTCCTGGCACTGATGTGGTCTCCGGGCACGAGTGCGCTCATCACCCGTCTCGTCTTTCAGCGCAACGTCCGCGGCGAAGGGTGGGGCTGGACCAGAAGAACAACCGGCCCCGCCATTCTCGCATACCTGCTCCCGTTAGGCTACGGCATCGTCGCGTATGGGTTCGTCTGGGCGACAGGACTCGCCGCTGTCGATCTTAGCCGATTTCACAAGAGCATCCTGTCCTTCGTCGCACTTGGAACGGTCGCCAGCCTGCTCTCTGCGACCGGTGAAGAGTTGGGCTGGCGCGGATTCCTCGTCCCGACGCTGGCGAAGACGATGTCGTTTGGAAAACTCTCGCTCTTGAGCGGTGCCATCTGGGCCGCGTGGCACATGCCGCTCATCTTCTTCGCGGACTACAACGGTGGCACGCCCTCCTGGTACTCGGCCACGTGCTTCGCGGTGATGGTCGTCTCCATGGGAATTCCGTTCGCCTGGCTGCGCTTGCGCTCGGGCAGCGTCTGGCCCGCCGCGATCCTGCACGCGTCGCACAATCTTTTCATTCAAGCGTTCTTCGATCGCGTGACAGTCGATACGGGCCCAACCCGCTGGCTCACGGGCGAATTCGGCGCCGCGCTCGCGCTCGTGTTCATTGTCATTGCGTGGATCTTCTGGCGGGCCCGTGGCGCCATCGAGACGCCTAACGTTGCGGCAGGCGTTGCCGCACCCGCATTGTCACCACGGGTCGAACATGTTGCGAGTCGACTATGACCTGGTCGCCGCCGACTATGATCAGCGCTACGAACGCATCGACTACAGCGGCATCGCCGACGCGCTGAAGAGATTTCTTCAGTCGTCGGCGCCGCCAGCGGTACTCGAGGTAGGCTGTGGCACCGGACGTTGGCTCGCCCTCGCCGCGACGGCGCCCTCACGCGTCGTCGCGGGCCTCGATCGCTCGTGGGAAATGCTCGTCCGCGGGCGACGCGCGGCGCCACAAGCGCTCATTGTCCGCGGCGTCGCGGAGGAGCTGCCGTGGGCTTCGCAAAGCATGGATCGCGTCTTGTGCATCAATGCGTTCCATCACTTTGTCGACAAGAGCGCGTTCCTCCGCGAGTGCCGGCGCGTGCTCCGTCCCGGTGGCATGTTCCTCACCGTCGGCGTCGATCCGCATCTGGGCACGGACCGATGGTGGATCTACGACTACTTCCCGGCCACGCTGGAGCGCGATCGTGAGCGGTATGCGAACACTGAACTCCTTCGGCGTGAGCTCCTCGACCTCGGATTCGCCTCCGCGTTCACGGAAGTCGTGCAGCACATGCGCTCCGAGCGCCCGCTCGACGTTGCTGTTGAAAAGGGTCTACTCGAGCGTACGTCGACCTCGCAGCTGATGGTGATCAGCGACGCGGATTATCAGTCCGGCCTCACGCGCCTCCGCGCGGAGCGTCCGATGCTCCGAACGGATTTGCGTCTTTACGGAACTATCGCGAGTATTTAGAGTCTTCGCGATTGTCGATCCGAGTGAAGCGAGGAATCTGCACTAGCCGGTGTCGGTTATGGAGCGCGACCCAGCAGAACTGAAAGCGGAATTCGAGGCCGAATGTCGGCGCGTCGGCGTCCGCTTCGACGATATGCTTCCTCCACCCGAGTATCGCGGCAGCGGCGGACTGGCCGCAATCGGCTTCCATCTGCCCAAGGTGCTCCGCTGTCTCCGCACTTTGCCTGACAACGCCGGCACAAAGGCTTTTCTGGATTGCGTGAGTCTACCAGAAATGCATCGCTCCAGCGGCCACGATATCGAGCGACCGATCTGGCCGACGAAGACAATGTCGCGCGATGAGTACGGCGACGTACCGCGCGCCTTGCCGACAATGCGTGAGATCGAGAGTCATGAAGAGTATCTCCTCGACTTCGTGACCTCCCTCACCGGCGATGCGGCAACGCGCGACCGCATATTGGAGCGCCGCGGCATCTACAAGGAATACGCGAAGATCTTCACCGCCTATCTCGACCACGTCGGCGACGGCGTCGAAGGCCTCGAAGCGCTTCGGCGCGTCACCTTTCTTCTTTGGTGTGCCGCGACTCAACCCGCTTGCCTAACGGGCGTCGACGAGCTCAGTGAAGCACAGGAAGAAATGGTCGTCAGCTGGCTCGACGCTGCCTGCAATGACGACACGCTCGATCCGCAGCTCCGTTGGATGCTCGGCTACTATCACGGCGCCTATCCCGACGTCTTCGGCCGCTTCACGAAAGCGCGGGCGCTTCAGCGCGTGCTCGCGCGAACCTTCCCCGAGTCCTGGAGGATCGCCGAGCCAGAAGCGCGACACTTCGCCGGCCGCGGACTCATGGGCCACTTCTGGAGTCAGATC
>DATEGN010000553.1:0-5271 GCA_035280125.1 Gemmatimonadaceae bacterium
CACGCTGATGACCGCGGCGCCACCATCGGCGGGGTCGCGCCACGGATTGCCGTTCTTTATTTCGACGATCGAACAACCGATTCGAGTCTCCGTTATATCGCTGACGGGCTCACCGAGGAGCTGATTCATGAACTATCGGGAGTGAATGCCTTTCAGGTGGTTTCCAGCTATGGAGTCCGCCCGTTTCGAGGCAAGGCAGTTCCTTTCGACAGTATGGTCAAGGCAGTGCGCGCGAACGTCGTCGTCTCCGGAAGCGTGCAGCGAGTTGCCGACGACGTGCGCGTCATGGTTCAGCTCATCGATGCACGCTCCGACACGTATGTGGACAGTTTGTCGGTGCAACACTCCTCGAAGAACATTGCCCTTCTCGAGCAGGAAGTGGCGCAACAGGTCGCAGCTTCGCTGCGAAAGCGCATCGGCAGAGACGTGCGCCTGCGCGACATGATAGCGAGCACGTCGAGCCCCGCGGCGCGGGAGCTCGTGCTCAAGGCAGGACGCGCGCGCGACGACGGTGACGAGCTGGCGAAACAGTCGGATCCCGCCGACGTGCGCGCGGCGACGGATGCCTATGACCGCGCCGACTCACTCCTGCAGCTTGCGACACGGGCCGACTCCGGATGGACTAAACCACTCATTGACCGAGGCTGGATCGCTCTCCAGCGCGCGGCGCTTCGAGGCGACAACGCGCGCATGGGAACGATCGACCGAGGTTTAGAATTTGCTGAAGCCGCGGTCCATCGCTCGCCGGGCAATGCCGCGGCGTTGGAGTTGCGTGGTACTCTTCTGTGGAACGCCGTGACCCAATGGGGGAATGGACGCTCCGATTCCGTCAAGCTCGCCCTGGCGGAGGCCGACTTACGCCGTGCCGTCGACGCGGACTCGACGCTCGCAAGCGCATGGGCAACGTTAAGCTTCCTGCTTCAGGTCAAGGGCAGCTTCGCCGAAGCAACGATGGCGGCGCGCAACGCGCTGCGTGAGGACCCTTATCTCGCCAATGCGCACGAGGTGCTCGTCGAGTTGTTTTTCTCGACACTCATGCGCGCCGACTTCCCGCAGGCCCGCGAATGGTGTCGCCGCGGTCGAACCAGTTTTCCTGGCGACTGGCGATTCGTCGAGTGCGAGCTCACGCTGTTGCGCCACGATATCGACCAGCCGCCAAATCCGGACAGCGCCTGGCGCCTCGTGCGAGAGCTCGATCGGCTCGATCCGCCAGAGGCAGCGCAGCGCACCGGACGACTGGTTTATCATTCCATATATCGCCGCATCGTCGCCGCGACGCTTTCCGCACGTGCAGGCGATACAGAACTCGCCCGGGCAGAACTCACCCGGGCGAGACGAGTCACGGCCCGTGATACGTCTCTTCGTTTGGACCTCGCTTACGACGAAGCGTACTTAAGGCTCGTGCTCGGGCAGCGCGAGCGGGCGGTCGGCATGCTCCAAAATCTCGTCGTCGCTCGGCCGGTTCTCCGTCCCCTCATCGCCCGGGATCCTTTGTTTCGCCAGTTGCGGCTCGAGACTACTCTTTCTCGTTGACGAAGTCGAGCAAGCTCTCCTTCTTCACGTCCGCGACTGAACCGTCGGCCGCCGTGTGGATCGTGAATGCGGTGTGGTAATCGATGCCGGTTGCGTCTGCGAGGACCTCCGAATGCGACGGCGGTACGTGATCAACGAACAGTACGTTCGCCTTCCTGATCTTACTCTTGAGGGTCGCCATCTGCTCGTCAGTGAGCATGCGATGTGTTTCATAGTACGGAATGAGAAACTTCTCGACGGCTGACACCGTCCAGAAGGCGGCGTCGCTGTGGCCGGCCAGATTGATCGGATCTGATTTCTCCGTCAGCTTGACGTTGACTGCCACCGGCCGGACTTGATCTCGATTCGGCGTGCGCGTGTGAATACGGAGTACCACCTCGGCATCGTCTGCCTTTGCGGGCGCCATTCGTAAGCGAAAAGTTTTGCCAATTCGAATCAGCTGGAGATCTTGGCCGAGGTCTCCAAATGCGGCCTCGGCGATCCACGTCAGCTCACGTGCGTCGAGCGGCTCGGTGAAGACGTCGCCGGGGAGCGTGGCAACTGGCACATCGTCCGTCCGTTTGCTGACTTTTGGCGTCAACGGCGGTGTCCCGTGCGGCCTCTTTTCGTCATCAACCGGTGTTTTCGACATCCGAGCCTCCGTGTAGGTAGTTGCCCAAGTGCGGCTTCACCTGGAGCACGTAAAAGCGGTGCCGCTTACGACATCGGGCTCAATTCGCGAGAGCGTGCCGCAACAAGTCGCGCGCCTTAACCCAGTCACGCTGAACTGTTCGTATGGTGACGCCCAACAGTTCCGCCGTCTCCGCTTCCGAGAGCCCGCCAAAGAACCTGCAGATCACGACATTCGCGAGGCGCGGGTGCTGGGTCTCGAGCCGGCGCAGGGCGTCGTCAATTTCCAGCACGGCCGCCGCCTGGTCATCGAGTAGGATCGTGTCCTCGTCGAAACTCACGCGACGTCGATGGCCCTCTCGCTTGGAGGCCAGTCGAGCGCGGGCGCGGTCGACGAGAATGTGGCGCATCGCGATCGCGGCAACGGCAACGAAGTGCGCCCGGTCGTGCCACGTCGCATGCGACTGATCAACGAGCTTTAAATAGGCTTCGTTGACGAGTGCCGTCGTGTCGAGGGTGGGCGAGCGATTCCCGTCCTTCCGCGCTCTGAGTTGACGCCGTGCCACAGCACGCAGCTCGTTGTAGAGCAGCGGCACCAGCCGATCGAGCGATTCTGGCGGCTTACTCTCAACGGTTGTCGACCCATCGCAGTCGGTCCGCTCGACGGACATGTTCGCCTCACTGCGAGACGGCTGAGCAGCGAGCGCATCATTCAATCTTCAGACGGTTCCGTCAAGTGCCATGTCGAAGTAGGGTGCGCGTCGCTCGGAACAGGATGTCGTGCCTCACCGCTGCTTCTCGTGTAGTCAATGAGAAAGAACTGGGAGGCGCACATGACCGGCTCGAGCCTTGCCCCCGCATCAGAGCTCAATCAACAGACGTCCCGTGAGACGCCTGTCTGGAAGAGTGTGGTCCACTTCTTCTGGGGACCTGACGCTCGGCTTCAGCGCCTCGACACGTCGATTGCAGACTTCGACCGCGACTTTACGAGCCGCGCGACACGCGCCGACGCTGACGCGGTCGGAAGGAATGTTCGTGGGTTTTTAATGGATGCTCATTCTGCGTGGAAGGCTGACCAACTCGATAAGGGGTGGGCCCTCCTCCACAATGCGCAGCGAACGGCGATTTCGAGCTACATCGATGAAGATGTGAGCGCGCTCGTCCCGGCGTTACGCGGCGAGTGCGACGAAAAACTGCGGGGCTGGAGACGGAGCTCTGCCTCCGAGCTCCTCGGAAAGCCCGGAACTCAACCGTCACGGCAAAACGTACAGCAGGCAATGAAGCTTCTGCACGAAGATTCGGACAACACGTACCACAAGCTGGAGCTCGTGCGGGAGCAGCTTCGTCTGCTCGTACCCATCCTCGTCGTCGCGCTCCTGGTCTTTGCTGCGGCCGTGACGTTCGGTCAGTACAGGATTGGCGAGCTGCAAGCGACAGACATGCTCCTCATCATGCTGCTTGGCGCGCTCGGTGGAGCGTTGAGTGCCGTGCGCAGCACCGCGGGGAGCCGCGACAGGAAGATCCCGGAGCGTCTGTTCGCTTCCCCAATCACGTTTCTCCGGCCACTCATTGGCGCCGTTGCCGCAATTGGCGTTGCACTACTCCTGCAGGGTGGCGTCGGGAAGCTCGGCGACGGATCGAAGATCGCGCTCTTGTCTGCGGCGTTCGTCGCGGGCTTCACCGAAAGGTGGTTCCTCTCGTTAATCGAGACTGCTACCGCATCTAAGACGGAGAAGGAGAAGACGTAGCACCGAGGTGCTCCGGTAACTGCCTCCACGCCTTGCGCAGTAACGATCGCGCGTCCTCGAAGCTCAGCGTCTGGAGCGCCTCCTCGAGTCGCAGCCACAGGATGTTTCGTCCCTCCTCGCTGACGGTTAGACCATCCGCTGCGATCAGGAAGTACTGAACCTCGATCACATCTTCGCCCTGCTCGAACTCGACTCGGCCGCCGCGGCCGAGGACGTGCCCAAGGACACCGGCTTCTTCACGGGTCTCGCGAACGGCTGCGGCTTCCGGCGACTCCCCAGGCTCGATATGGCCTTTGGGGAAGATCCAGTTCTTGGGGTCGCGCTTGGCAGTGATCAGCAAGACCCGGCGCGCCGCGCCATCCCCGCTGAAAACGATCGCGCCTGCCTCTTGGACTCTGGCCATGGCGGAGAATGGTGCACGCATCCATGGGTGAGAGCAATGTCGGTTTGGCGGCTCGCGGATTATTGCTTCGCCATCGCGCACCAAGCGCGGAGTTGATCCGGCGTCGCCTTGGCCCAGCCCCCCGGCGTTTCGGGAATTGGCACCAGTCGGCGACGCTCGCCATCGACGGACTCGAACGCCAACCAACCTTTCATCACGTTCGACCGCGGTTGCGCGCGACGGTCTCGGAATCGTCGTCGCTCGCGCGTGCCCGATGGTGCGCCTGCGTCCTTCTGCCGACGCTCAGCAAGCGTCGGGTAGACCTCCCAGACAACCCAGTATCGTCCGTCGGCGTCGGCGAAATCGCGGCAAGCCATCTTCGGCTATTCGAAGTTGGGAATAGCCGACTATATAACGTTCAGCGTGTTGTGAACGCCAGATCGGTCAGCCTCCCAGTTGGCCATCCGTCTCGGCGTTGTACCGGGCGATGACGTCGTCCAGTGACTCGAGCAGGAACGCGAGCTCGAAGATCGCCATCACCGCATGATCGGCCGCCCGACGAGCATTCTGGACGGCAAGCTGCGCCGCCGTTGCCAGCGGTCCATTTATCATCTTGTCAACCTCGACGCGGCTGACCGGCTCGGGCTTGGAGTACTCTATCGACATGAATTGATCCAGGGACATCATACACGGGATGGCGCGCCCGTGCACGGCAGGTGGCATGCCGTCGTACGCCCTGGAGCCAGAGGAAACACCCGAGCTCGGTCAGTCCTGGCGTAGCACCAGGGCGGGATCCATCACCGTCGCGCGCCTCGCCGGGATCAGCATCGCGATCGTCACCGCCGCCGCGAGGCCTAACGCCGCAAGCACGAACGCGATCGGATCCACGATGCGCACCGGAAACTGGCCGCCGAGCAGTCGATCCGACTCCACCGCGAGCACGGTCGCGAACACCGCCCCCAGGACGAGACCAGCGATGATCGGCCGTGCATTGGGAGC
>DATEGN010000554.1:0-2566 GCA_035280125.1 Gemmatimonadaceae bacterium
ATCGCATCGCCCGATCCTCGCGCATCTGGCATGCTGCCTGGTGCTCGCCGTGATCCAGAGCGCGATTGCTTTCGGGTTGCGGCCGACGCTTTGGTGGGCGACCGGCTTCTTCACCACCGCGGAGATCCCCGCGTGGATCGCGCGGCGTGCTTCATCGATGGTCTGGGGTCTCTTCATGAGCGTGATGTTTTACGTCGTGATCGTCGGCATCTACAGCGTTCTTCGTTACCGTGCGCTGTACGCGGCGGAGCAGATGAGCGCGGCGGAACTCAGTCGGCGTGGTGCGTCGCTCGAAGCGGAGCTGGCTCGGGCAAAGCTCGACGCACTGCGGTCGCAGCTTCGCCCGCATTTTCTCTTCAACACCCTCAACGCGATTTCCGTGTTGTCGCAGCGCGATGCTGATAAGGCGCGTCAGATGCTGCTGCGCCTGTCCTCGCTGCTGCGCCGGAGCCTCGAGGAGGATGCGCACGAGGTGGCGCTCTGTCAGGAGCTGTCATTCCTGAATGAGTACCTCGACATCATGCGTGTGAGACTCGGCGAGCGGCTGGATGTTCGAGTCGCGGTCGATCCCAATGCCCTCGAGGCGCGCATCCCGGTCTTTCTGCTGCAACCGCTCGTCGAAAACGCAATCGAGCATGGTGAAGGCGACGACGGTCGAACAGTCATCTCGGTCACCGCCTCGTGCGCCGGCGACCATCTCGTCGTGGTCATCGAGAACGCAGGGACGCCTCACGGGAACGGAGCACCGCCTCGCGAAGGAATCGGTCTCGGAAACACTCGCGCGCGATTGCGAGAACTGTACGGCGAGCGTGCGCACGTGCAACTCGCAGCGGCGAACATGGAGTCCAGGTCGCCCGCCGCGCGTTTGGAGCTCGTGTTGCCATTCGTGACCGCCGCAACCATTGCATGAACGTTCTCATCGTCGACGACGAGCCGCTCGCACGCGAAGGCCTGCGGCGCGAGATCGAAAAGCTGCCGGGCATCGGACGCATCGAGGTCTGCGGCCGTCGCGACGAAGCGGTCGCCGCGATCGTCGAGCGACGACCGGACATCGCGCTGCTCGACGTACAACTGGGCCGGTCGACCGCCTTCGACATCATCGAAGACATCGGCGCCGATGCGATGCCGCTGGTCATCTTCGTCACGGCATACGAGCGTCACGCGGTCAAGGCGTTCGCCGTCCACGCGATCGACTACGTGCTCAAGCCGGTCGACCCCGATCGGTTGAGCGAGGCGATCGATCGCGCCGCGACAATGCTTCCGATGAGACTAACCGCCAGCGTCACGCAACGATTGGAGATGTTCATCGCGCAGCATCAAGTCATCGCGGGTCGTCCCACAGTCGCGGGTATGCCGGACCGGCTGGTCGGCCGCGACGGAGGGCGACTCGTGCTCATCGAGCCGAGCCAGGTCGATTGGATCGCGAGCGCGGGAAACTACGTGAGCGTGCATTGCGGTGCGCACACGTACGTCATGAGGTCGACGATGGCTGCCATCGAGAGCCGCCTTGCGGCGACGCGGAGCTTCATTCGGGTGCGGCGTTCTGCGCTCGTGAACATCAGCGCGGTCGCGCACTTCGAGCGATACGCGAAGGGCATGTATTTGCTTCTGCTTCGGAACGGCCAGAAAGTCCTCTCCAGCCGGTATCATCAGAACGGGATTCGCGAGTTGATCCGACGGAGTCAGCCGTCCAGTGCAACGGAATCTGCGAACCCGCGGCGACTGTGATCAGGGCGAACGATGCGACGGCGATGAACCGCAGCGTTCGGCGAAGAGAGCGTAACGGGTGCATGCCAAAGAGTGTCGGGCGTTGGGGCCAGGAGCAACCTGTGATCGATCCGGCGCGCGCCGCGAGATAGGTGACGTCCTATTCGGGTGCCTAACGAGAAACTGGCTCCGACGACGTAGACCGCCATCCCATCCGAGTTCAAGACGTCGCAATGAGCGTTCACAGTCTGTCCCCAGCCGCTGGCTCTCGGATGGCCCCGTGCGGGGGCTCTTTATTTGGTCCACGAGAGGTGGCCCGAAACCGCTGAGAAAAGAGCGGGTGTCATCCGTGGGTTCGAATCCCACCGCCGTCAACGCTGAGTCAACGTCAACGAATGTTAAATTCGCCGTCGGTGGTCCTTCATGACGCCGCCGCCGGTGGGCCATTTCTAGTTTACGCCTGCTGCAACGCGTGGCGGAAGACCGCACGCACCTCGCGCGTGCGCATCAGTTTCGCGGAGTCAAGAGTGCCGCGAAGTCAGGTCGCGTCTGTAGCGGCGCCAGCGATGGTTCTTCGTGGAACCACGCGGGCCACGCCCCCTCGTCCAGCGCGTCGCGTACGCGCATGACGGCCTCGTCGCGTCGATTACGCAATGCGGCGATGCGCGCGCGGTATACGCTAGCGCTCCAGCTCACCCGTGCCACCGGCTGCGCGGCGAGCCAACGGTCGAGCGAGTCCGCGAGGGCGGACTCGCCGCGCTCGACTGCGAGTCCAGCCAGCTCACCGCGAAAGTCCACGTTAGTGGAATCTTCGGCGACGAGCTGTCGCGCGATCTGCTCCGCCTCGGGGTATGCGCCG
>DATEGN010000555.1:0-2429 GCA_035280125.1 Gemmatimonadaceae bacterium
GCGGTTCGATCGGCTCTCGGTGGTGGGGCTGGCAACCTAACGCGATACCTCGTGGCGCAGCAGGCCATGCTCGTCGTTGCCGGCGCCGTGCTCGGGTTGTTCTTCGCGAGCTGGCTATTGCGTGCTCTCAAGTCGCTCGCCGTTCTCGACTCGATCAAGCCGCTCGGCATGGAGTATCGAATCGACGGCAGCGTCGCCGCGTTTGCAATCGCACTCTCCTTCGTCATCGCGCTCGTCCTCGGCCTCTTGCCCGTGCGTGCCGTGCGTCGGATGGATGTGCAGCGCGTTCTCCGTGAGAGCGCGAGCGGTTCGGGTGGCGGGCATCGCAGTCTTGCGCAGCGGGCCTTCGTCGTCGCCGAGACTGCAGCCGCGGTCGTGCTGCTCGTCGGCGCGGCGCTCATGGCGCGAACGGTGCTGCGCCTAACGCGCGTCGACGTTGGTTTCGACGCCGCGCGATTGGTCCAGGGGACGCCAAGCTTCCCGCACTCCTGGCGTGTGAAGGAAACGTACGTACCCGTTGCGAAGCGGATCCTCGTGGATCTCGGAGCGCTGCCGGGTGCAGCGTCGGCGGCAATGCGAGCGTCGCTTCCGCTCGGTATACGCGGTGCGCCCGGTGAGATCCGCCTGTCTGGAGATGCATCGCCGCTCGCGCCGTCGCTGACGCCGAAGAACGTCATTGCGGTGAGCCCGTCCTACTTTTCGGCAGCAGGCATCCATCTGATTGCCGGTCGCGAGTTCAACGACGCTGATCGAGAGACCACCGTGCCGGTCGCGATCGTGAACGAGTGGGCGGCGCGGAAATGGTGGCCCGGAGCGAACGCGGTCGGCCAGCTGTTCCGCGTCGATACCGCTCCTGGCGCGAGCGTGACGGTCACGGTCGTCGGTGTGGTTCGCGACAACAAGGCGGCGCAGCCTAACGTGTTACTGGCGATTGACGGACCGGAAGTCTATCGCCCGTACGACCAGACACCGTCGGCCTTTCCGACGTATTTGGTGCGCGCCACCAACGGCCTTGCACCGCAGACGCTGCTCCGGCCCACTCGTCAGGCACTGATCCGTGCCGTACCCGATCGACCGCTCTTCACCCAACTCGCCGCCGAGCAGGTCGCGCTTCAACTCGCGGGCGTCCGCACGAACGCGTTCCAGATTCTCGGCTTTGCGTTGATCGGCCTCGTATTGGCACTCGTTGGAATTCACGGCGTGTTGGCCTATACCGTGAGCCGACGCACGCGCGAGATCGGGATTCGCGGCGCCCTCGGTGCGTCGCGGGGGACGTTGCGGATCATGGTGCTGCGCGACGCCCTGGTGCTCGTCGCGGCTGGCCTGGTCATCGGCCTCCCCGTCGCGGCATTCGCCGGGCCATTCATGCGAGGGCTGTTGCACGGGACGGATGAGCGGGACGTCACTGTCTATATCGCCGTGGCGCTGATCGTCCTGATTGCTTCATTCATCGCGAGTTGGATTCCGGCGCGGCGCGCGTCTCGCGTTGACCCAATCACTGCCTTGCGAGGTGTTTAGGGCTTCGAAAACTGGCGCTGACGGCCGACTGATAGAAGAGCGGGCCGAGAAGTGCGAGCCGAAAAGAACGAGCCGAGAGGAGCGGCAGAAGTGCGAGGCAATCCTCAAGGCGTCATTGGAGGGGGAACTTAGGCTGTCGTCCGATGTCAGTGGCGTTTGACCGCATACCCTCCGCCGCTTCACGTCTGACGCCACACCATCCGCCCTGCGCATTGCCTCGCTCCTCTGCCGCACTTCTCGGCTCGTTCTTGTCGGCTCGCCTTTCTCGGCTCGCCTTTCTCGGCTCGCCCTTTTCGGCTCGCTCTTCTCGGCCCCGCTCTTCTCGGCTCGCTCTTCTGCAGGAGCTTTAAGCCTTACGAGCGCGCCACTCAGTGAGTACCTGTATCTCGCGATCGGCCGCGAGACCGGCGCGCAACGTCTCCTGACGCTCCGGCGGCTGTGAGTGATAGTAGTCCAGGGTATCGCGCGTCGTCACGGCAAGAGGCCGGAAGGTGATACCTAACGCGAGCTCGGGCGAGATGTCGAACCGCGCGAATCCGAGATTCTTACCGCGCGCGGGTTGCCACACCGGCATTTCCCGGTAGGGTCGCACGTCGCGAGCGACGAGGAAGTCCGTATCGACCCACGTGAACGTCGCCTCGGAGCTCGTCGCCGCCTTGATCCCATGGAGAAACTCCGCGAACGAGCGCGGGTTCTTCGGACCTACGGCATTGAAGACACCAGGCGCATTCTGCTCGCATAGCCGAATCATCCACTCCGCGAGATCGCGCGCGTCGATGATCTGAACGGGATCATTGCCGTCACCGGGAGCTAGCACTTCGCCGCCGCGCTCGATGCGAACGGGCCAATACGTGAAGCGATCGGTGAGGTCGCCCGGGCCGATGATCAGTCCCGGCCTAACGATCGTCGTG
>DATEGN010000556.1:0-4911 GCA_035280125.1 Gemmatimonadaceae bacterium
CTGGGCGCACCGCCCCTCGGCGCGGCAGAGCTCAAGCCTGAGTTCCATGGGATTACCGAATCTGATCTGACGGAGATTCCCGCGACGGCGCTCGCCGACGCGCACACGAGTACGCAGCTGACGGGTACCGCCGCTGACGTCGTGCAGCACTTGCGCGACCTATACTGCGGGACGATCGGATTCGAGTTCGATCATCTCGAAGAAGAAGCAGAGCGCGATTGGTTCCGCCGCGCGATCGAGGAACGACACGTCACCGCGCCGCTCACGGCGGATGAGAAACGTCACGTCCTCGAGCGTCTCACCGAAGTGGATGGCTTCGAGCGATTCCTCGGCCTCGCATTCGTGAATGTGAAACGGTTTTCGATCGAGGGCGTTGACGCCCTTGTGCCAATGATCGACGAGGCGATCGATCGCGGAGCTCGAGCGGGGGCGCGTTCGGTCGTCATTGGCATGGCGCACCGCGGTCGGCTCAACGTACTGACGCACATTCTGAACAAACCGGTGCAGTCGCTCTTCGAGGAGTTCCTCGGCCATCACGGCGATACGAACTCCGCGAGCGGTAGCGGTGACGTGAAATATCACCTCGGCTATCGCAGCGAGCGCCACATCGACGATGTGGGGACAGTCGAGCTGGAGCTGGCACCGAATCCGAGCCACCTCGAGTTCGTGAATCCGGTGCTGACGGGCGCGGCGAGGGCGAAGCAGCGTGTCGATGGCGGTGCTCCCGGCGAGCGGGAGGAATCCAAGGTATTGCCGATCCTCATTCACGGAGACGCCGCGTTCCCAGGCGAAGGCGTGGTTTCAGAAACGCTCAACCTGGCGATGCTGGAGGGATATCGCGTCGGCGGAACGCTGCACGTCATCGCCAACAATCAGGTTGGCTTCACGACTGATCCGCCGCAGAGCCGCTCGACGTACTACTCCAGCGACCTCGCGAAGGGATTCGAGATCCCCGTCGTTCACGTCAACGCGGACGACGCCGAGGCCTGTGTTCAGGCTGTGCGTCTCGCGATCGCCTACCGACAGCGGTTCCACAAGGATTTCCTCATCGATGTCGTCGGCTATCGACGGCACGGCCACAACGAGGCGGACCAACCTGCTTTCACGCAGCCCAAGCTCTATGAGCTGATCAAGACGCATCCATCACCGCGCGAAGTGTGGGGCGCGCGGCTCGTGCGCGAGCGCGTCGTCAGCGAAGATGACGTGCAGGCGATAGATCGCAACGTGGCTGATCGCCTCGAGCACATTTTCTCGGAGACGAAGAACGCGGATACAGACGAGTATCCGGTCACTCGCCCCGCGGAACCGAAGCCGACCGAGGTGAAGGAAACGGCGGTTCGGGCGGAGCAGCTCGTTGCCTTGAATGAGCAATTGCTGATCTGGCCGTCGACCTTCAAGCTGCACCCAACGCTCCAGCGCACGCTGCCGCGCCGGCGCGACGCGATTCACAACGGCGGCATCGATTGGGGTCACGCGGAGGCCCTCGCCTTCGCCTCACTCCTCGCTGACGGCTTCAACGTTCGGCTCACCGGTCAGGACACCGAGCGCGGAACGTTCTCGCATCGCCAGGCCGTGCTTCACGACGCGAACACCGGGGAGCGCTACACGCCGCTCGCCAAGCTGCCGCAAGCCCGCGGAACGTTCGAGATCTACAACAGCCCGCTCTCGGAAACGGCCGTGATGGGCTTCGAGTACGGCTTCAGCACGGCGGCGCCTGACGACCTCGTAGTCTGGGAAGCCCAGTTCGGCGATTTCGCGAATGTCGCGCAGCCAATCGTCGACCAATTTCTCGCCGCGGATCGCGCGAAGTGGGGACAGGATTCGGGGCTCGTTCTCCTGCTGCCACACGGCTACGAGGGTCAGGGGCCCGAGCATTCGAGCGCACGCCTCGAGCGCTACCTGCAGCTCTGTGCGGAGAACAACCTGATCGTTGCCTATCCGTCGAGCCCGGCGCAGTACTTCCATATATTGCGCCGCCAAGCGCTTCGCTCAAGCAGGCGCCCACTGATTCTGATGCAGCCGAAGTCTTTGCTGCGTCTGCCCGCGGCGGCGTCGAAGCTCGAGGAGCTATCGACGGGAGGCTTCCGGCCAATGATCGATGATGCAACGGCAGACCGTCGCCGCGACGAAGTCCGGCGTCTGGTTCTCTGCAGCGGCAAGATTTACTACGACCTCATCGAGAAGGAGCGACCCTCGGGGATAGCGATCATTCGCGTCGAGGAGTTGTATCCGTGGCCGCAAGGCGTCGCGCGGATGGTCGACCAGTACCAGAATGTCGAGGAGGTAGTTTGGGCGCAGGAGGAGCCGAAGAACATGGGCGCGTGGACCTACGTCTCGCCGCGCCTGCGCGCTGACATCGGCACCGTCCTGCCCCTGCGGTACATCGGACGCCCCGAGCGGGCGGCGCCGGCAGAGGGGTATATCAACTCTCACGCGCAAGAGCAGTCACGGATCGTCAACGAGGTGCTGACGGTGCCGGTGCCATCTGGACGGAAGAAAGCAGGTGTGGCTCGTTGACGAGTGCAAGTGGTAAGTGGCAAGTGAATTTGGATCGGCCGGCGAGCTGGCTCGCCGGCCTTTTCCATTCTTGTCACTCGCCGCTTGCCACTCGCCCAGAGGCATGATCCCTGACAGTTTCTCTGTCATTCGCGCCTGCGATCCCTGGCGTCCGCTCATACTTTTCGACCCATGATTCGACGCAGACTCATCGCGGCGCTTGTCGCTCAAGTCGTCTTTGCCTTGCCTGTCGTTGCACAGCAAGGAAACGTTGCCGAACTCGGTGAGCTTATTCGCGGGCTGGGCGTCAACACGCGCGTGCTCGTCATCGGAGCTCATCCAGACGACGAGGACACGCAGCTCATCACCTGGCTCGCGCGTGGCCGGCAGGTGGAGACTGCGTATCTCTCGCTGACGCGCGGCGACGGCGGTCAGAATCTCATCGGCAACGAGCTCGGTGAGGCGCTCGGCGCAATCCGTACCGAGGAGCTTCTTGCGGCGCGCCGCATCGACGGCGGGCACCAGTACTTCACGCGCGCCTACGACTTCGGCTTCTCGAAAAGCGCTGAAGAGACGTATAAGCATTGGCCGAAAGACTCGATTCTGCGCGACGTCGTGAGCGTGGTGCGTGATTTCCGACCGCATGTCATCGTCGCCGTCTTCAGCGGCACGCCGCGCGATGGGCACGGGCATCATCAGGTCTCCGGGCTCCTCGCGCGCGAGGCGTTCGATCTCGCTGGTGACAGCGTTCGCATGCCGAGTACGATGACGCATGGCCGAGCGCCGTGGACGCCCCTGAAGTTTTATCGCTCATCGCGGTTCGGTGGGGAGTCCACGTATCGGTTCGACGTTGGTGAATTCTCACCGCTTCGGGGAGCGTCGTACGCGGAGATCGCGGCGGAGAGTCGGTCGCAGCACAAATCGCAAGCGTTCGGATCTCTGCGTCGGAAGGGCGTCATCATGGATGGCGTACGGCTCGAGGCGTCGCGCGTCAGCCAGGTGAAGCCGGGAATGACGGAGACATCGCTGTTCGACGGCATCGACACGACGTGGGCCCGGGTCGAGAAGGAAGCGAGAGGTTCGCGCACGGTCGATTCGATTCCCGGCGCGATTGCCGCGGTGAGGCGGACGTTCGATCCGTTTGCGCCTGAGAAATTGCTGGAGCCGCTCGGACGTGTTAGGCGGCTCGTCGCCGGCGCCACAGAAGCGCGCGATCGCGACGCTGAAGCGACATTCAACGAGCTCGCGCGTCGGGTCGATCGCGCGATCCTGCTTGCATCAGGAGTCGGAATCGAGGCGGTTGCGGATCACGAGACCTGGGCCGTCGAGGAGCCGGTTCGTTTGTCAATGAATCTGTTCAATCGTAGCCATGCGCTGTCGATGAGTCTCGGCGTGGATCTTCACCGACAGTACCTCTTGGGAGCCAAGGCGACGGGTCCTGTCTCGGTCGTGCAGTTCGTCGACACGATAACCGGTGGCGAGCTTTCAATCACCGAACCGTGGTGGCTCACGCGTCCGCGCTTTGGCGACATTTTCGCCGTGCCCATCATCGCCCATCCCGAAGACGAGCTGCACGGTCTCGCGGCCGACATTTCCGGCGACGTCGGTGGTGCCCAGCTAAAGGTCACGCAGCCCGTTGTGTACCGGTTTGCCGATCCTGTGAAAGGCGAGATTCAGCGTCCGATCGCGATCGTGCCGGCGGTCAGCGTGACCGTCGATCAGCCGATCCAGTACGTTCCCGCCAATCGCGCCTTCGACCGCATCGTCAGGGTCGCACTTCGATCGGCGAGCAGCCATCCACGCACGGTACGCGTTTCGCTTGCACTGCCAGCAGGCCTAACGGCAGATTCGACGTCGCAGACGATCGGTCTCCCCGACTACGCCGGCAACTTTGGTGGCGAGGGGGAGCCGCAGGGAATTTCCGGCGGACGCGCTGTCGCCGGCAACTCGCCGATTCGCATGGTCGAATTCCACGTGAGCGGTAAACTTCCCGCCGGACGACACGAGATCTCCGCGGTCGCCGAGAGTGAAGGCAAGCGCTACACCAACGGATACACCCTGATCGAGTACGATCACATTCGCCCACAGCGCCTGTTCCGCGATGCCACGCTCGAGCTGAGCGCGGTCGACGTACAGGTCGCCTCCGAGCTCAAGGTCGCATACATCCCCGGCGTCGGCGACAACATTGCGCCGATGCTCGAGCAGCTCGGCATCCCGCTCACGGTGATCGAGCCGGGAAAGGTGCCCACCGCCGATCTGTCGCCGTTCACGGCGATTGTCGTTGGCCCGCGTGCGTACGAGTCGAGCCCGGCGCTCGTCGCCGCCAATCCAAAGCTGCTCGACTTCGCCCGCCAGGGACACACGCTCGTCGTTCAGTATGGGCAGTTCGAGATGGCGAACCCGGGGATGATGCCC
>DATEGN010000557.1:0-12645 GCA_035280125.1 Gemmatimonadaceae bacterium
CTACACGAGCATCGTGCCGGTCGATTCTCGAACGCTCATCCTCATGATTCTCGCCGCGGTGCTCGGCGCATGGTTAGGCGCGGGCGTAGTGGCGGGCTGGCCGCGCCGGCGAGTGCAGATTGGCATGGGCGTGACGCTTCCGATTCTCGCATTCGCGATGTTGCTCTCCAAGTCGCAGCTCGGCTCCCTTCCCGGCGGGGGAACCCTGCTCGGGCTGGGTGGGACACTTCTCGCCATCGCCGTCACGACGAATTTCGCGCTTGGTGCCTTGATGACGATCGGCCTCGGCTTGTATGCGCCGTGCATGATTCTCGTGAGTCTGGTCGGTATGAATCCCACGACTGCTTTTCCGATCATGATGGGATCGTGCGCGTTCCTGATGCCGATCGCCAGCGCGCGGTTTGTTCGAGCCCGATGCTTCGATCGGAGGGCGACGATCGGTCTCTTTGCCGGCGGCATACCGGCGGTGCTGATCGCCGCGTTCATCGTCAAGCAGCTATCGCTCGACACGGTGCGCTGGCTCGTTGTCGTCGTCGTCCTCTACACCGCTGCGAATCTGTTGCTCACGGCTTACCGCGAGCGCGCCGGCGCCGTCGTTGCCGGCGAGCCGAAGCCAGAAATCACGGCCTAGCGAGCCTCACTCCCTTTTTTGCCATGAGACACGTCTCCTTCGCTTCGCGTTGCTGCGTCAGCCTGCTCCTCGCACTCACGTTAGGCACGTCCGTCGCTCGTGCCCAGGCTCGGCAGCCCGGGGCAGCCCAACGGGACACGACTGGCCGCGCTGGGCGAGACACGCTCCGCGCCGCGGTGCGAGACTCGTTGCGGCCCAGCGCGCACGACTTTCTCGCGATGGTCGAAGCGCTGCCCGTCGTGACCCATCATTCGATCCGACTGCACGGCGCGACGCTGAGCTACACGGCGACCACGGGCATGCTGCCCATTCGCAATGACACGACAGGCGCGATCGAGGGTGGCATGTTCTTCGTCGCGTATAACAAGGATGGCGTGGGCGACACGAACGCACGTCCGATCAGCTTCATCTTCAACGGTGGACCTGGTTCCGCCACCGTGTGGCTGCACATGGGCGCCTTCGGCCCCAAGAAAGTGCACCTCAATCCGGATGGCACAAATTCGCCTCCGCCGTACGCGTACGAGGACAATCAGTCGACGCTCCTCGATCAGTCGGATCTCGTCTTCCTGGACCCGGTCGGGACGGGCTTCAGCCGTGCGGCACGCCCTGAGCTCGGCCCGAAATTCTGGGGGCTCGACGAGGATATTCGCGCCGTTGGTGAGTTCGTGCGGTTGTACCTTACTCGCTACGATCGTTGGGGCTCGCCGAAATTCGTCGCGGGAGAGAGCTATGGAACGACGCGGGCCGCCCATCTCAGCGGCTATCTCGCCGACCGCGGGATCGCGCTCAACGGCGTCGTACTGATTTCGACTGTACTGAACTTCGGTGCGTCGGCGATGGATGCTGGTAACGATCTCGGTTTCGTGAATTTCCTGCCGTCGTACGCCGCGACGGCGTGGTATCACAAGAAGCTTCCCGCCGATCTGCAGAAGCTCACCGTCCAGCAGGTCGCAACTCAGGCCGAGAAGTGGGCGGAGACTGATTACGCAAGCGCGCTCATGCGCGGTGCTCGCCTCACCGACGCACAGCGTCACGCCACGGCCGAACAGCTGGCGCGGTTCACCGGTACATCGACGATCTTCGCCGAAGAAAACGATCTTCGCATTACGCTCGCGCGCTTCAATCAGGAGCTCCTGCGCGACCAGCACCTCACGTCGGGACGCCTCGACAGCCGATTCACGACATACGCAACCGATCAGGGCGCGGAGCGCGGACAGTTCGATCCGAGCGAGGCGTCGATCCGTAATTCATTCTCGCCAGTGATGAGTGAATACGCTCGCCGTGAGCTGGGTTATCGCAACGAGGATGTCTATTACATCCTCGGAGGCGGCATCGGTCGTTGGCGCTATCCGCAGAACAATGGCTACGCCAACGTTGTCCCATCGCTCGAGCGCGCCTTTGCGAAAAACCCCGACATGAAGCTTTATGTCGCCGAGGGGTACTACGATATGGCGACGCCGTACTACGCCGTCGAATACACGCTCGCCCATATGTCGGTGGACCCTCGCGTCCGTGCTGGCATCGTGACCGAGCGCTTCGAAGCTGGCCATATGGTGTACATCGATGCGCCGTCGATGACCAAAATGCGCGAAGGCTTGCGACGATTCATCGACAGCGCACTCCCGCAGGCACAGCGAGCCGAACGGTAGTGGTGATGGTTGCCGTGACTGGTGATTCGTGACCTGGCGCAGTGACCCCATCAGCGACCGATCGTTACTCTTTAGACACCGACCACCAGAAAACCAACTACCAGGCACGAGCCATGGACGAAAAGCAACTCGCCAAACTGGTGCGACAAAACGCGGCCAAGGCCGAGAAGCTGGCCAAGGCGCGGCAAAGCCGCCGGTATGACAAAACGCTGCCGCCCCCGTCGGAAGAGGACGAGGATATCGAGCGCCAGCACTTCTTCAAGGAAATGAAGCGCCGCGAATTCTAGGATCTCCGCGGTTCGACAAATCACGATGCCTTGATGTTCGACAACAAGCGAGACATTTTGTTGTCGGATATCAAGGCATCCGCGTTTTGTGACGGCCGCGCCGAATGGATTCAAAAACTGAGCTTCTTCAAGGCACTCTCGATCTGCTGATCCTCAAGACGCTCGCGCTCGGTCCCTTGCACGGGTGGGGCATCTCCAAACGCATCCGCCAGCTGTCGTCCGAGGTGCTACAGATCGGGCAAGGCTCGCTCTACCCCGCGCTCTATCGCCTCGAAGATCGCGGTTGGATCGATGCCGAGTGGGGCGTCTCACCGGAAGGCCGGAAGGCCAAGTTCTATCATCTCACCGCCGAAGGACGGCGCCAGCTCAGCTCCGAAACGGAGAGCTGGCGCGTCTTCTCTCTCGCCGTCAATCACGTCCTGCGCGCCACCTAACGGGGGCGGCCCGAGTGCTGAGGAACTCGCGCGTGGTTGTGCCGATTGCTATTCTCTACTCACCCGTAAAGCGTTCATCGAGAGAGTGGAGAAGCCAAGCATGCTGAATTCGAGATTGCTCATGACCATCGCCGCTGTCACGCTGCTCGGAGGCGGTTGCGCGTCATCGCCGAGTGGGAACAGCGGCGCGGTGACTCCCGCCGGCAGCTCGCGATACGTGGTCACCGAAGCCGAGCTGGCCAACGTCGGCGACCGGTCGGTCTACGATGCACTGCTGCAGTTGAAACCTGCATTCCTTCGATCGCGTGACACGCAGACGACCTCGCATCAAGAGGTGACACCGGTGCACGTCTTCGTAGACGGTGGCCGAACGGAAGGTCTCGACGCACTGCGGACGATCCGCGCCAACACCGTGAAGGAGTTGCGCTTCTACGAGCCGGAGCAGGCAAATACACGGTTTGGAACGGGAAATAACGGAGGAGTGATTGCCGTAACGATGAAATGACGTACGAGCGAGAAACGAACACGACGAAGCCCCGCGGGAAGGTCGCGGGGCTTTCTTTCTGTCCCAATGCGTCGTCGCAGTTCCTAGAAGTTCGCCACGATGTGGAAGAACCACTGCCTGAGCGGCGGCGTCGGCGTGATGGTGGTGCCATTCACGACCGGGTAATTGTCTGACAACTGCTCCTGATAGTCGATCGAGAACGCGGAGCGACGATTGAGATCGATCCACAGACCGCCGATGAAGACGTGGTATTGCGCGTTCGTCGTGGTGTTCGTCGTGACCCTGTCGTAGCGGCCAACGAGGTTGATGTGGGTGAAGCCGGTGTCGATGAGTGCGAGCGGCTTCACGATGAGGAAGCCCGAGTACAGGTGACCCGTCGAGTCGACCGTCACCGCGGGCGAGGCCGGCGTATTCAGCCCGGTTTGACTCTGGCCCGTGAACTGAGCGTACGTGCCGCCCAGCTGGATTCTCGGGTCGCGGATACCTGTGAAAATGCCCCAGCGATTGCGATCGAGCCCCGTGCCGATGGGTCCATTCGACGTCGCGCTCGGCGGCGCACTATTCACGAACGGACTCGCCACCCGTCCCTGGTAAAACCAGGGTGAGATGGCCCAGGTCTTGAAAATTCCCGCTTGGCTGTTCGAGAGCGGCGTGAGCGTAAAGCGCCCCGAATAGTCTTTGAAGCGATCCTGCTCGCCTTGCGTGTATCCCGGGCCGTTGGTGACGGGAACATAGATTTCACCCATCTTGTTAGGCAGCGTCATCAGTGTTGCGACACCAATGTCGGCGGAGCTGAACAGGCCCGCGCGCTCGACGTCAGTCTGAGAGATCCAACGGGGCCAGAACTGCTCCTCGTGGTCGATGACCACCGTATGCAATGAGCCCATGCGCGCGAGCGCCGTGAAGTCGGTTGGCGAGCCCGTGATGTAATTGTACTGCAGGTAGGCGTACTTGAGACGAAATAGCCAGCCGGCGTAGAAGGCGTTCTGCGCTGTGTTCGTGTTCTGGAAGAGGTCTGCCGTTATGCGGATGCTCGCGCGGTCACCGGCCGGCATGCGGAAGGTGAGATATGCGCGCTCGACATTGAAGAGGTTGGTGCCGGGCGTGCGCTGGTCGACGCGATATTGATAGTTGCTGTAGATGACGCCCGAGAAATCGATGGGCGGGATGGTGACAGTGGTCTGCGCCGAGAGCATCGACGCCGACGCCAACAGAATGAACGCGCCGGCGACTGCAGTTGAGCGGAGACGGAATCGGATCATGGTCGGCCTGTTCGAGGGAGGGATGAACGTGCGACCGGACGCTACCGGCACCTCGTAACGACGCTCCGTCCACTTTGTAACGCCCGCGTCACAGGGGAGCATGCGCGGGTGAGGATCCATTGGACCAAAGGGAAAGGCTACGAGCTAGCCCCTCACGAGCGCTTGGCGGCGGCCTTTTCCTCGAAGTGGTGCTTGATCTGCTTACCCTCGGCGAGGTACACCGCGTCTTCGCCAATATTCGTCGCGAGATCGGCGACGCGCTCGAGATTGCGACTCACGAGCAGCAGTTGCAACGAGGACGAGATCGTCGTTGGGCTCTCCATCATGTGAGTCAGCAACACACGGAAGGTCGATTCCTCGAGCGCGTCCACCTCGTCGTCGCGCTTGCAGACGGCGCGCCCTAACGCTCCGTCTGCTCTGATGAACGCGTCGAGCGCGTCACCGAGCATCTCGCGCGCGCGCTTTGCCATCTCGTCGATCTCGAGACCGGGCGCGAGCGTCACCGGTACGTCGAGCAAACGCAGCGTACACTGCGCGATGTTCACGGCGTGGTCGCCGACCCGCTCGAGGTCACTCGAAATCTTGATTGCACCGACTATAAATCGGAGGTCGCGCGCCATCGGTTGTTGCAAGGCGAGGAGAGAGATCGCGCGCTGTTCGACTTCGACCTCGAGATCATCGAGCTCGTGATCCGCGGCG
The DNA here is from genome assembly GCA_035280125.1 of Gemmatimonadaceae bacterium. Classification (GTDB taxonomy): domain Bacteria; phylum Gemmatimonadota; class Gemmatimonadetes; order Gemmatimonadales; family Gemmatimonadaceae; genus AG2. The sequence goes on from DATEGN010000557.1 coordinate 5,468, forward strand.
AGAACGGCTTCGGCTTTGCCTGCGTCGCGCTCGCGCAACGATTCCACGGCGAGATCGATGAGGGCTTCGGCCTTCTCGGACATGTCGAGCAGACGCTGCTTGAGCTCAGCGAGTTGCTCGTGAAAATGACGAAAGCCGGTCTGTCGCTCTGGGCCGGCTGTTTGGGGCTGCGTCATCCGAACCTCCCGGTCACGTACGCGTTGGTACGCTCTTCACGCGGGTTGGTGAAAATCTGATCGGTTGGTCCCGCTTCGACCAAGCGTCCAAGGAAAAAGAATGCGGTGTGGTCGGAAATGCGCGCTGCCTGTTGAAGGTTGTGCGTCACGATCACGACCGTCAGCTCCTGCTTCAACTCGTACAACAACTCTTCGACGCGCTGCGTCGATATGGGATCGAGCGCGCTCGCCGGTTCGTCGAGCAGCAATACCTCGGGCTCGTTCGCGAGCGCACGCGCAATGCAGAGCCGCTGCTGCTGTCCTCCGGAGAGGCTGGTTGCACTCTCACGAAGTCGATCACGTACTTCTTCCCAAAGTGCCGCGCGCCGCAGGGATGTCTCGACAATGAGATCGAGCTCTCGGCGGTCGCGAACTCCATTGATGCGCGGACCATACGAGACGTTCGCGTAAATCGATTTTGGAAATGGATTCCAGCGCTGAAACACCATGCCAACGCGCTGTCGGAGCGCAACGACGTCCACCGACGAATCATATACATCCTCGCCGTCGAGCTCGATGCCGCCTTCGTGGCGAATGCCAGGAATCAGTTCGTTCAGCCGATTGATCGAGCGCAGAAACGTGGACTTGCCGCAGCCCGATGGTCCGATCAGCGCGGTGATTGCGCGCGGTTGAATGACGACGTCGATGTCGTACAGCGCCTGCTTGGCGCCGTACCAGAACGAGAAATCGCGCGCGACGATCGCGCCCGGATGCTCGGTGTCGGATGCCGCGCGAGAACGGCCGCCCGCGACGACCGGGCTCTGATCGTTAGGCACGACGCTGGTCATCCGAAGCGGCCGGTGATGTAGGACTCGGTGCGCTCATCCGTTGGGCTCGTGAACATTTTTTCGGTCGGCGCGACTTCGATCAATTCACCGCCGAGGAAGAAGGCCGTCTGGTCGGAGACGCGTGCCGCCTGCTGCATGTTGTGCGTGACGATGACAACGGTCACGTCGGTGCGCAGCTCGTAGATGAGCTCCTCGACTTTCTGCGTGCTGATCGGGTCGAGCGACGCGGTCGGTTCGTCGAGCAAGAGCACTTCGGGATCCGTGGCGAGCGCACGGGCGATGCAAAGCCGCTGCTGCTGGCCGCCGGACAGTCCGATCGCGCTCGCCTTCAGCCGATCGCCCACCTCGTCCCAGAGGGCGGCGCGCTTGAGCGCTCGCTCGACGATCTCGTCGGTCTGCTTGCTGTTCGGCTTGTGGTCCATCACGACCAGGCCCGCGGCGACATTGTCACGAATCGACATCGTCGGGAATGGCGTCGGCCGCTGAAAGACCATGCCGACCTGGCGCCTAACGGCAACGGGGCTGATGCCGTCGCCGTAAATGTCGTGGCCGTCGAGCACCACGCGCCCTTCGACGCGGGCACCCGGGATCGTCTCGTGCATCCGGTTGAGACAGCGAAGGAAGGTCGACTTACCGCACCCCGACGGTCCAATGATCGCCGTAACTGAACGATCGCTCAGGCCAACCGAGACATGGCGTACCGCATGGACGCCGCCGAAGTAAGCGTCCAGACGATCGACGGCGATGCGAGTCGCCGGCGCTTGGGAGACAGGCGCCGTCGCCGCCAAGCCGGCTTCAGTCAGCAGCGGCGCCGAAGCGCCGTCGGGTTGCGACACGCGCGGCGAGGCTGATGAGGAAGACGATGGCGACGAGGACGAGGGCGCCCGCCCAGGCCTGCGCGATCCAATCGTCGTACGGGGTGTTTGCATACGTAAAGATCTGGAGTGGCAGCGCCGCGATTGGTGCCCTGAGCGACGTCGACCAATACGAGTTGCCTAACGCCGTGAAGAGCAGGGGTGCCGTTTCGCCCGCGATCCGCGCCATGGCGACCAGCGCTCCGGTGACGATGCCGCCGAGCGCCGTGCGGAGCACGATCGAAAGCGACGTGCGCCAGCGTGAGTAGCCTAACGCGAGTGCTGCCTCACGAAGCGAGATCGGCACGAGACGGACCATCTCCTCGGTCGTTCTCGTCACCATGGGGATCATCATCGCGCCGAGCGCGACGCCGCCGGCGAGTGCGGAAAAGTGATTGACGGGTTTAACGAGCAGCTCCCAGGCGAAGATCCCCATCACGATGGACGGGAGTCCGTTCAGCACGTCGGCGAGGAAGCGAACCGTTGTCGCCAACGGCGAGACACGCTTCTCGGCGAGATACAATCCGGCCCCGATGCCGACCGGCAGTCCGACGGCGCCGGCGATCGCGATGAGAATCAGCGTGCCGACGATGGCGTTTGCCATTCCGCCCCCGGGCTCGCCCGGGGGACGCGGCATTTGCGTGAAGAACGCCCAATTGATCGAGCTGGCGCCGAGCTTGAGCAAGTGGATGACAACGAGGATCAGCGGCAAGACGGCGATCGCCGCAGCAATGTACATCGTGCCGACCATGATGCTGCTGCGAATGCGGCGGCGGCGAATCGTGCGCTCGGTGCGCTCGGCGACCGCGCGCTGCCGGCCCCTGGAGCGGCTCGATGTCGCCATCAGCGCTCCCGTGCCGTTTGCCAAACGAGCCATCGCGCGATGGCGTTGACCAGGAACGTCACGAGAAGGAGCACGAAACCGACGGCCATCAGCGCGGAAAGATGAAGGTCACCGCTCGCTTCACTGAACTCGTTGGCGATGAGCGACGCCATCGTATAGCCGGGCGCGAAGAGCGACGCAGCGATCTCGTGGCGGTTGCCGATCAGCATCGTCACCGCCATCGTTTCGCCGAGTGCACGGCCGAGTCCGAGCATGATACCACCGATGATTCCGGAACGCGCGTACGGGACGATCGCATCCCGGATGACCTCCCAGCGCGTGGCGCCTAACGCAAGTGCCGCCTCCTTCTGAGAGCGTGGAACAGCCGATAACACCTCGCGCGTTACCGCGGAGATATACGGCAAACACATGATGGCCAGGATCAGACCGGCAGCAAGCATGCTCGGTCCGTAGGCGGCGCCAGAGAACAACGGCAAAACGCCGAGATGTAGCGTGTCCCGCAAGAAGGGCATGACGTACTGACGCAGCATGGGCACGAGGACGAACATACCCCACACCCCGTAGATCACACTCGGCACCGCCGCAAGCAGATCGACCATAAAGGCAACGGGTTGCTTGAGCCAGGGCGGAGCGAATTCCGTCAGAAAGATCGCCACGCCTAACGCGAGCGGAGTCGCGACGATGAGCGCGATGATCGATGAGACAAGCGTCCCGTAGATGGCCGGGGCCGCGCCGAAGTGCTTGGCAACGGGATCCCAGTCACTCGACGTGATGAAGGAGAATCCGAACGTTCGCAAGGCTGGCCATGCCGCCAGCCCCACGGCAATGAATATCACCAGCAATAGAATGGGTACGAGCGACGCAAAGCCGACGATCGACCAGGAGTACACGCGATCGCCGATCTCCGTCCCAATCTCGGTCCAACTCCGCGACGGCCGCGACGGTGCTGGACTCGTCGCGGCGGAAACAGCTTGCGTCACGTCGCGCGCGGCGATCTCGGTCACGGTGTCGCGCCGACTTTGATCGTGACGAGGGTGGAATCGAGCCGGGTAGCGACCGCCGTCGGTAGTGGCGCGTAGTCGAGACTCGAGGCGAGCTGCTCTCCATCGTGGAGCGCCCAGTGCAGGAAGTCGAGAAGTTGCTTCCCCTTCTCGGCGTTAGGCTGCGTCTTGTATATCAAGATCCACGTGAACGAGGAGATCGGATACGTCTGCGCTCCAGGCGCATTGACGATGGAGATTCGATAGTCGGTGTTCGCCGGCAACTTCGACACAGCGCCCGTTGCCGCGGCAGTTACCGCCTCGATGGACGGCTGCACGAACTGCCCCGATGCGTTTCGAATCGCGGCCGTCGGCAGCTTGTTCTGTCTCGCATAGGCAAGCTCGACGTAGCCAAGGGCGCCGGGAGTCTGCTTCACCGTACCGGTAACGCCTTCGTTGCCTTTCGCACCGAGGCCAACCGGCCAGCTCACGTCTTTGCCTTTCCCGGGAGACGTCTTCCACGTCGGACTCACGGCGCTGAGATAATCCGTGAAGATGTAGCTGGTGCCGCTTCCGTCCGAGCGATGGACGACCACGATGTCGCGATTCGGCAGGTTGACGCCCTTGTTCAAAGCCGCGATTCGCGAGTCGTTCCACTTCGTGACCTTGCCGAGGAAAATGTCGGCGATGAGATCGCCGGTGAGCTTGAGTGTTTGCGTAACCTCCGGCAGGTTGTACGTCATGACGACCGCGCCAAGGACCGTTGGAATGTGCTGAATTGGTCCACCCTTCGCCTTGGACATCTCCTCGTCGGTCATCGGTGCGTCGCTGGCACCGAAGTCGACGGTCTGCTCGGAGAGTTGCCGAATGCCGCCGCCCGAGCCGATCGACTGATAGTTGATCTTCACCCCGGTTTTGGAGGCGTACGTATCGAACCATTTCTGATAGATCGGATTGGGAAATGTCGCACCCGCGCCGGTGAGTGCCGCGCCGCTCGTTGCGGCAGCCTGAGCGACGCCACCGGCGCTGTCTTTCTTCGTGTTGTCGGCTTGGCTCGAGCATCCGGCCGCCAGTACTGCCGCGGCCAAAACCACGGGGAGAGGCTTCACGATTCTGCTCCGGTGAAGAAATGGCCGCGACCGATCGATCGCGGCATCACCGGACATTCGCTGACCCGGGTAACGCGGTACGGAATGTTTTGTAACGGACGTGTAACAGGCCTCACTGTCATCCCGAGGAGCGCGCGCTGCGGCTCCTCTCGAAAGAACTAGTGCAGTTCCCTCGTCGCTGCGCTCCTTCGGGATGACCCGGACGCGTCACTTCGCCATGCCAACGGTGCCCAACTTCACTGTCGTGAGGCGCTTGTCGAGCATCGTAACCATGTTCGCCGGTAGCGGTGCGTAGTCGAGCGTGGACGCCATGCTTTCGCCTTCGTGGAAGGCCCAGCGCAGGAAGTCGACCAGCTTCTTGCCCTTCGTCGCGTCGCTCTGGCTGGCGTAGACCAGTAGCCACGTGAAGGACGAGATCGGATATGCCTCGCGACCGGGCGCGTTGACGATCGAGACGCGGAAATCGGTCGTCGGTGGCAGCGCCTTCGCGGCACCAGCCGCTGCGGCCGTCACGCTCTCGATCGTCGGTGCGACCCACTCACCCGCAGCATTCTTCACTTCCGCAAACGGCAGCTTGTTTTGCTTGACGTACGCGAGCTCGACGTAGCCGATGGCGCCCGGCGTCTGCTTCACGATTCCCGCGACGCCCTCGTTCCCTTTCCCACCGAGTCCGACAGGCCATTTCACGTCCTTCCCCTTCGCGGGTCCGGATGCCCAGTTGGGACTGACCGCGGTGAGATAGTCGGTGAAGATGAACGTCGTCCCGCTTCCGTCGGATCGATGCGCAACGATGATGTCCGTGGACGGTAGCGCGACGCCGGGATTCAACGCCTTGAGTTTGGCGTCGTCCCACTTCGTTATACGGCCGAGGAAGATGTCAGCGATCGCATCGCCCGTTAGGCGCAGCGATTTGGTCACGCCGGGCAGGTTGTACGTCATCACGACCGCGCCCAGGACGGTCGGGAAATGAAGGATGGCGCCGCCCTTTGCCTTCGACATCTCTTCGTCCGTCATCGGTGCATCGCTCGCGCCAAAATCGACCGTCTGTTCGGAGATCTGCCGAACGCCGCCGCCGGAGCCGATCGACTGATAGTTGATTTTCACGCCGGTCTTCGACGCATATGCGTCGAACCATTTCTGATAGATCGGATTGGGGAACGTTGCCCCTGCTCCGGTGAGATCAGCGCCTTGCGCACCTGCGAGAGCGGCGAGGCTGGCGATGAGCAGTCCGCCGGTCGTGAGCATCCGAACGAGAGTTTTCACCGTGTGCTCCTGAGTGGTGGTGGGTGTGGTCCACCCAGGCTACGAGAGCCAAGTAACGGTCGAGTGCGCGCTCCGTAACGGGAATGTTACGGGCGTGCACGTTGTGCGCGCTTCGTAACGTTCTATCTCTGGAGTCGCGCGCGCGTTGCGCGCGCTCCCGTGCGTACTCGCTCTCGGGGACTTCCCGACTTCAGCTGCCGCTGACCACGCGAAGGCGATAACCGAACCCGCGGATCGTTTCAATCAGCTCAACCTCGGCGCCGAGCTTCGCGCGCAAACGCTGCACGTGCATGTCCACGGTGCGCGTCTGGACGTCGGGTGCCGCTTCCCACACGTCCTCGAGTAGCTGCGCGCGACTCTGCACGCGCCCGCGGCGCATCGCGAGCGTCAGAAGCAGTTTGAACTCCGTTGCCGTGAGCTCGACATGCCGTCCCGCGATCGTGACGCGATGATGCGCGCGGTCGATGACCAACGGACCGACCGTAACGACGTCGCTGCTGATCGCCGCGACGCGAGCCCGTCTCAAAATTGCGCCAACCCGCAGTACGAGCTCCTGCGTGCTGAACGGCTTCGTAAGGTAATCGTCGGCGCCGAGCGCGAGGCCGCGCACGCGATCGACCTCCTCACGCCGCGCGGTGAGCATGAGCACCGGAATCTCGTGCGTCGATTGATCATTCCGGAGCGTCGCGAGGACTTCATCGCCGCTCATCCCCGGAAGCATGCGATCGAGCACGATCATCGATGGGGATTCTTCACGCACCGCGCGCAGCGCATCGAGTCCGGTTGCCGCGGTCGACACGCGGAAGCCTGCTTTCGCGAGGTGATACGCGACGAGCGCGGTGATATCCGGTTCGTCATCCACGACGAGCACGCGTTCGCCGCCACCGAACGACGTGTTTGCACTCGAATAACCGACGCGATTCGCAGGCGAGTGCGCGGAGGTAGGCGGAGCCGATGGCGCGTCGTGCACGCAAAGAAGCTACCCGCGGTGTGTCCGATGCCGCGACCAAGAAACGTCACGATATGGTATCGGTGCGGTGCGAATACCAAGCGCTCCGAAACGCAGAGTCAAGTCCCGAAAATTTGGCGAAGTCGCCGATACTGCAGAGCACGAGCAGGCAATGT
>DATEGN010000558.1:0-8370 GCA_035280125.1 Gemmatimonadaceae bacterium
CAGGCATGCTCGGCGTTCGCCAGGACGGTCGCATCCGTCAGATACTTGCCGAAATTGGCTCCCGGCGTCGCGCCAGGAATCACTGAACCCCGCGCGAGACCGAGTGTGCGCAGCGACCCGATGATATCGCCGATGGCCTGAAGCGACATCGGCACCCAGATGGCGTTGATGTCCATCGCGAACCGACCATTCGCGTAGCCCGCGCCGCTGTCGCGCCAGCTCTCCGACTCCCAGTGCGCCGAATCGCGAGCCGCGAAGCCGACCAGGTTGGTCGCGACTTGTTGAGCCGCGTATGGCGCGGCGCGCGATGCGACGACCTCGAGCTCTTGAACGAGGAGCGACAGTCGCGGCACGCCATGTTCTGAACCGCGCAGAAAGCTCCGCTTCTTCTCCGCGTCGAGCCGTGTATCGGCGAGATACCGCGCGACAAGTACCGGCAGCTGGAACTCGTCGTCGATCATGTGATAGTTCTCGCGCACGCGCTCGAGACCGCCGACGACGAGCCGCGCGCGCGTGACGAGCGCATCCGCGTCGCGCGTCGCACCACGCTTCGCCATCGCGCGCGACGAGTCGACGAGCCGTACGTATTCGGCGGCGCCCTCGCGGATCGCCTGGCCACCCAGCGCCTCTTCGTGGCTCACTTCGCCGTTAGGCGCGAGCTTGCGCAGCACGCTGCCGATCACGTGCTCCAGCATTGCCGGCGTCCACACCGGCTGCATCATCAGGGCGGACATCATCTGATCGCGACCGAAATACGTCGCGAAGTTCGGCAGCCCTGCCATCAGCTTCTCGCGCGAGCTCAGGAGCTCGACTGCGCTCAGCTGCCGCTCGACGCGCGGATCGCGTTTCGACGCAGAGTCTGCAAAAGCCAGGAACGCGCGATCGAAGATCTCGCCGCGGCCGAGTGGCGTGAGTGCGCGCGCATCGGTCGCAACGCTGATCGCCAGATCGATCGCGTCATTGCGACGCGCTTCGAGTGAAACCGCCCGGCCGGCGATTTTGGAAGCGACGCGCGCAGTGTCGAAGCTTATTTCGACAGCAAGATGATTTCGGCCCGTGAGGCTCGGTTTGGTGACCTGAATGACCTTCCGCGCACCGGCGGTCACGATCGCCACACGCGGCTCGAGCCGGCCGCGCAACTCGGCGATCGTCCGCGCGTGCAACAGGGCGAGCTCACGCCGACGCTCCACGTCCGGCATTCCGCTCAGTCGCGCGACCAGGGAGTCCTCTTCGGCGACATGGAACGCGGGAGCGGTGAAGGGCTCGAGGTGTTTGCGCCAGTACTGAAAGTCGCGCTCGATGCGCATCGTGCCGAGGACGAACCAACCGAGGTGGAGCGCGTGGGCATTGCTCGTTAGGCGATAGCTGAGAACGCGCATCGGCCCCGAGTCCGACGTCAACGCGATCTCGTTGCCCCAGTTGATTGGCGCGGGAGCACCAGCGGAGTCGCGAACGGTGAAGCCGATGCTCTCATTCGCCGCGTCGGCCCAGAGATTGACGACGCGCCCCTCGTTACGTCGAAGGTAGATCTGGAGAACGTTGCCTTTCGAGTCGCGATAAAAGCGTGTGCTGTAGCCCTGGTACGCGGTGGTGTCGTCGAGTCTCGGGTTTGGGAGAGAGAGCGCGGGTAGCTCGTCTCTGCTGGTCGGGACTCGCTGTCCGATGGCGACACTCGCGCAGGCTGTCATCCCGACGAGCGAAGCAAGGAGGGGTCTACTTTTCAGAAAGTGGGGCTGGAGGTCGATCATAGTTTTTTGATCCGGCAGCATCAGGGCCTCACCTCGAGTAATTCGAGCCGATCATTGTTCCGCGCAATGGCAATGAGCTTCGCTCCGTGCGGGCCGCGGAGCAATGACATATGTCGCACTTGCCCCTGAATATCCAGATTCGTTGCCTCGAGATCGGCAGCCTGGAAACGGCCATTGCCTTCCCCACGCAACCACAATCCGTGACTCGCATCATAGCGGCCGAAGATTGGCGGAACTCCGAAGAAATTGCCGGCAACCAGTACGTCGACGTGTCCGTTCGCATCGAAGTCGTCCGCGACAATGGCATTGATCGGCGCGAATTGAGCCTCGATGGGAAGACTATGGAGAGTGAAGGTGCCGTTTCCATTGTTCTGCGCAATGGCGCTCGCGAAATCGTGCGCCTCGAGCACCTTCGCCTTCGATAACTCACTCGACGGCAGAAGATCCTGGATCCTGGTGCGGCCGAACGAGGCATAGGTTGGATATTTGCTGCTGAGCTGCGGCAGCGTGTGGAGGAGCTCGTCGCGAGTGGCAACGGGATAGCTCTCACCTCGCCTGTTCGACGTGAGAATCTGCTTAAGTACCCCCGTCGAAAAGAAGTCGCCGACGTACATCCTTACGGGCTCCTTGGCTGACGCCTGCAAATACGAATTGAGACCGAGGTTCCCTAACAGCAGATCCTTGCGCCCATCGCCATTGACGTCGACAGCGGAGACCGTGTTCCACCAGCCTTCCGTTCCGCCAAGCCCCGCCGGCTGTGTGCGATCGACAAAGCGTCCGTTCTCCTGCCTGAAGACGCGCACCGGCATCCATTCACCAACGACAACGAGATCGAGCTTTCCATCATTGTCGTAGTCGATCCACGTCGCCGACGTCACCATGCCGGCGTCCATCAATCCCGGCGCTTTCGCGCGCGTGACGTCGACGAAATGTCCGCGACCATCATTCTCCAGTAGGTAGCTGCGCGGCGTTAGGCCATAGTTGCGGGCCACCGCTCGCCTGCCGACAAACAAATCGACGTGGCCGTCGCCGTTGTAGTCGCCCGGCACCACACACGACCCACTCTCCGCAAATCGCGGCAACGCGGCTTTGTCGCGGTGAAAGTTTCCCTTCCCGTCATTGATATAGAGCCGATCCTGGAGCGCGTCGTCCTCGTCCCAGAATTCGTTGCCACCGCTCACCACGTAGAGATCGAGATGGCCATCGCCATTCGCGTCGAAGAAAACAGCGTCGACATCCTCCTGAAGGCTGTCCGCCTGTAAAGCAGGCTGTTTGCTCTCCTTGAACGTCCCGTCTGCCTGCTGAATGTAGAGACGTCCCGGCTGCCATTTCGCTCCGCCGACATAGATGTCGTCGAGGCCGTCACCATTGACATCGCCGATGGCAAGCGCCGGCCCTTCAGTCGACAAGAGTCGCGGAATCAGCGGCTCGCGTGTGTAGTCGGCGAAATCGTTCTCTTCGTGTTTGAAGTCGATGCCGGAGCGTGACGTCACATCCTCGAAGCGCGGTCTAGCCGTCGTGTCTCGACTGTAGACGTACTTTCCCGCAGCTTTCTCCTGCTCGAGTGTAATGACCCGATCAGCGGCGACATCCGTTAGTACTTGATAACGTCGGTCTGGCCAGATGACCGTGAGCGACTCGACCGTCGTCGCGGCACCGAGGCCGAAATGAAGTCGCTGATCGACCGAAGACTCGAAGCCCCGCGTTGGCATCTGTTCGAGCAGCTGGCGCCTGGCGCCAGTAACCGCAATCACCTTCGAGCCGATGCCGGCCGTATTGCCACGCGCACCACGAAACTGGACCGTTAGGTAGTGCGAGGCCGCTGGATTCAGCTCGCGCACCCGATTCCGATACACCGACGCAGGCGCATTGATGTTGTTCACCACCAGATCGAGCGCACCAGTGTTGTTCAGATCAACGTACGCGGCGCCATTCGAGAATCCGGGCTGAGCAAGCCCCCACGAGGCGGCCATGTTCGTGAAGGTTAGATCACCATTGTTGCGGAACGCATAGTTGGTCAGAGGCACCTGCGGCATTTTCTTGATCACAGCCGCGTTCTCGGGCGTCATGCCCCGAGCGAGCGAGGCCTGGACGACTTCGTTGCTGATGTAACTGATGTAATCCAAGTCGTTAGGCCGCCGGTATACGCCGTTCGTGATGAACAGGTCCTTGTAGCCATCGTTGTCGAGATCGGCGAAAAGCGGCGACCAACTCCAATCTGTGGCCGCGACACCCGCGAGAAACCCGATGTCGCTGAAACGCGGTGCTCGCTCGCGCCCGATGCTGCCACGATTCAATTGCAGCGTATTGCGCTCGTATTGCGGCTGAAAACCGGCGCGCGACTGCAGGGCGAATAGGTCCCAGCTCTCGGTGCTCGCCGAGCTCTTTAGAATGTCCTCACGGTCCGGAAGCATGTCCGTCTCGACGAGGTCTGGGCGGCCATCGTTGTTGAAGTCTGCCGCATCGACACCCATCGAGAATCGGCTCGTGTGGCCCATTGCTTTTGCAACTACTTCTGTGAATGTCCCATTGCAGTTGTTGATGTAGAAGTAATCGTTTTCCTGGAAGTCGTTCGCCACATACAGATCGGGACATCCGTCCAGATTGAAGTCGCTCGCAACGACGCCAAGACCGAACGCGCCCACGCGATCGGCAACGCCGGCACGCTCGCTCACGTCGACGAAATGCCCGTGGTCATTGTGAAAGAGACGGTCGCTTCCCTTCGGTGTGCCCGTCCCCTGCGCCGCGCCACCACGATCGCCGTGGGTGGAGTGGTTCAGCAGAAACATGTCCAACCAGCCGTCGCCGTCGTAATCGAAGAACAGCGCCTGCGTCGAATACCCGACGTGATCGAGCCCGTACTCCTTCGTACGATCCGTGAACGTGCCGTCGCCGTTATTGATATACAAAACGTTCCGGCCGTGCATCGTGAGGTAGTCGACACCCGACACGTAGATGTCGACGTAACCGTCGCCGTTCACGTCGGCCATCGTCACGCCGGTTTTCCATCCGATGGAATCAGCGACACCGGCGCGCTCGGTGATGTCCTCGAACTGATAGTTGCCCTTGTTCAGGTAGAGGTGGTTCGCGCCGATGTTCGAGGTGAAATAGAGGTCGGGCAATCCATCATTGTTGACGTCACCGACCGCAACGCCGCCGCCATTGTAGTAGTACAAATAGCTCAGAAAGTTGAACGACGAGTCCTCCGGGATGTGATTCACGAACGTCACGCCAGTCGCACGCGGTGCGAGCAGCTCGAACATCGGAGGCGCTGCTGGCTCTCGCGTAGCGCCTCGGCAGCCCAGGACGCCCAGCGCGACGAGCAAAAGCCAGCGAAGTGCATCTTGCGCCCCCCTGGCCAGTTTCGTCATTTACAGAACGTGGCCTCGACGTCCACAGGAACCCTCGGGGGATTACCATGCCGTCGCCCGTTCATCGTCGTCTCGCGATTGTCGCAATTCTGCTCGCTGGGCTCCTCGCCGGCTGCTCGCACAATGGTGCTCCAGCAACGAAACCCCCGCCGCCGAGCGGCGATGCAACCGTAAGCGGACAGGAGATTCGTCCCGCGCCCGATCAGCCAATCGAAAAGGTGCTTCAAGGCCGCGTCTCCGGTGTCGACGTGTCTCAGTCGCCGGACGGCGGCATCATCGTGCGCATTCGGGGCGCTTCGTCGGCGTACAACAATGCCGAGCCTCTCTACGTCGTCGATGGTCAGGTAATCCAGGCCGGCCCGAGTGGAAGTTTGAGCGGCATCAACCCGTACGACATCGAGTCCATCAAAGTCTTGAAGGATCCGGCGAGCCTGACCATGTACGGCAGCCGCGCCGCGAACGGTGTCATCGTCATCAAGACCAAGAAGGCGTCGAAGAATCCATAGCATCTACTTGGTCTTTGTCGCTCCAAGTTCGCCGCGAGTCGCGATCATTCCGCCGCGGTTGGTGTGGAAGAACAGCGGACGGTCGTTGTTGCGTGTGACGACGAACAGATCGCCTCGCGCGGTGCGTATACGCGCGATGTCGCGCGCCTGACCGGGGACGAAGAAGCCGCTCTCTCGGGGCCGCTCGGGCGTGAAGCCTCCTTTGCCGTCGCCGCGCAACACGAGTCCATAGCTCGCGGCCATGCGGCCAATTTGCGGCTTGAATCCGTCGAAATTGCCGGCGAGCAACAGGTCGATGTGTCCGGAGTGATCGATGTCTGTAGCGAGCATCCCGTACACCGGCGCGATCTGCGCCTCGTCAGGCAGGGGCACCACCTTAAACGAGCCGTCGCCATTGTTGAGCAGCAGAGACGACGCGAAGGCGTACGCGTTCTTCACAACCGCGCCCGACAGCTCCTGAGGCGTGAAGATGTCGGCGACCGTCTTGCCGGCGAAATCCTTGTAGCGAGGGAATCGCGACGCGAGGAACGGCAACGCCCCGAGCAACTCGTCACGCTGCGGGAGCGGATGGCTCACCCCATGATTGTAGACCGAGATGATCTGCTCGGCAATGTCGTTGTGGTCGAAGTCTTTGACGTACATTGTCACCGGCTCGTTAGGTGACGCATGGAACAGGCTGTTGAGCCCGAGATTCGCGACGACGAAATCGACCTTGCCGTCGCCGTTGAAGTCGCCGGCGATGATTCGGTTCCACCAGCCATTCGTGTTCTCGAGTCCTTTCACCTGCATCTTCTTCAGCCGGCCGCCGCCCTCGTTATGAAAGATCGTGATGGGCATCCACTCCCCAACAACGATGAGATCGAGGTGGCCATCCCCGTCGACGTCGCGCCAGACGGCATCGGTCACCATGCCGACGTGTTGCAGTTCGGGCGCGAGCGTCGCCGTCACGTTCGTGAAGTGGCCGGTGCCATCGTTGCGCAGAAGCATGCTTTCGGGATCGGCGCCGTACGCCCACGGTGACACGCGACCACCAACGAACAGATCGATCGTGCCATTGCCGTCGTAGTCGGCGGCGACGACGCGCGACCCGCTCAACGACTCCGGAGGCAGATAGCCGACCGCTTTGTGGAACTTGCCGTGGCCGTCGTTGAGGTAGAGCCGATCCTGAAGCGCCGTTGCTCCCTCGTTGTATTCGTTGCCACCGCTCACGACGTAAAGATCAGGACGCCCATCACCATTTGCGTCGAAGAAAACGGCGCCAAGGTCCTCCGAGATCGCGTCCGCGGCGAAGAGTGAGTCGTTCGCGCTCACGAAGCTTCCGTCGCGCTGCTGGATGAAGAGCTTTCCGCCCTGGTTCTTCGCACCGCCGATGTAGACATCATCCAGACCGTCGCCGTTGACGTCAGCGACGGCGACATACGGACCTTCGGTCGAGAGCAGCTTGGGCATGAGCGGCTCACGATCGAAGTCGACGAAGTCGTTCTCCTGATGCTTGAAGTCGAATTTGGTGGCGGCGGTGATGTCGACGAGGGTGGCTGGTGGCCGCTGGGTGGTGGTCGGTGACTTGACCACTGCCTCACGCTCGCTCACGGTCACGAGTTGATTCGCAGCGACGTTCTTCAACGCGTTTTCTTTGCCGCTGGGCCACTTGACGCGTAACGAGTCGACGGTGGCGTGAGCGCCGAGGCCGAAGTCGAGCACGTAGTCGACGCTCGACTGAAAGCCACGCTGCGGGGACTCCTCCTGCATGAACGCGTCGGTGCCGGCATACGCGGTGACGCGCGCGCCGATACCGAAGCGATTGGCTCCCTCGCCAGCTAGCGCAACACGGAGAAAATGATTCTCCGGGTGAAGCTTGCGCGCGTTGTTGCGGTAGACAAAAGCTTCCTGATCGACGTTGTTCACGATGAGATCGAGTGCGCCGTCGCCATCGAGATCGGCGTACGCAGCGCCGCTGGAGAAGCTGGGCGTCGCGAGTCCCCAGGCCGTGGCTTCGTTCGTGAAGCGCAGGCCACCGGCGTTATGAAATGCGTAATTCGCCAGCGGCGTGGAGGTCATTGCCGCTGTGAGCTTGAGGTAGTCGGCGCGCTGCCTTCCTTCGTTCGTCATGCTGCGAATCGTGGCGCCGTTGGCGATGAACGCGATATAGTCCTGCGACGTGACATCCTTCGCGATGCCGTTCGTGACGAAGATGTCCTTATGCCCATCGAGATCGAGGTCGGCGATAAGGGCACTCCAGCTCCAATCGGTCCGCGCGACGCCCGCCATCTGGCCCACTTCGCTGAACGTGCCATTACCATTGTTGCGCTGGAGCATGTTGCGCATGATCTGATGGTGATAGCCGCCCTGCACCCGGCTCTGATACATCTCCCAACTTTCGAATTTGGACGTCGTCGCGAGCCGAATCTGGTCCTCGGGCAGCATGTCGGTCGTGTAGACGTCGAGCCAACCACTGTTCTCGAGGTCCGCGACATCGAGTCCCATCGAGAAGTAGCTGATGACGGGCATCTCTTTCTCGAGGACTTCGCTGAACGTGCCGTCGCGATTGTTGAGGTACAGGTAGTCGCGTTCGGCGAAGTCGTTGGAGACGTAGATGTCCGGCCACCCGTCGTTGTTCACGTCGGCGACGGCGACGCCGAGGCCGAAGGCGATATCGGGACTGTAAATCCCCGCTTGCGCGGTGACGTCACTGAAATGGCCGCTATCGTTGTGGTAGAGCTTTGCGCCGCCGTATTGACTGCGCTC
>DATEGN010000559.1:0-12289 GCA_035280125.1 Gemmatimonadaceae bacterium
GTAATCGAAGCCGCCACCCTCGAGCAGCACCACACGTCGACCGGCACCGATCCACTCGAGTGCCATGCTGATCCCGGCAGCGCCCGCCCCGACGATACACAGATCGCCCTCGATCAGGGAGCCGTTCTCGAGTGTGCGCGCGTCCGTGTGCACTGATGAACGTCAGGCGCTGAGCAGCGAGAACAGCGCGCACTGACGCGCTTCGGTCACCGACAGAATCCAGCCTTCGAGGACAATCGTGCGCCCCTCGGCGAAATCATCGTGCACGAGTGAGGCAACGGGCGTCCCGGAGCCGGGCAGCAATCGGGCACGCATCGGACGCGATGCGAGAATCGACGCACGCAGCGCGGTGGCGTCTCGCTCGCTCGGCGTTAGCGCGCGGTATCGCGCGCCGATCGCGCGCACGGCTCCGGCGCCTAACGTGACGAGAAGCTCCGGTTGCGCCAGTACGCGCGCGTCGTAATCAGAACCCGCAGCGCAGGCACTCGTGCCGATCACGACCGCAGTCGCGCCGGTGAGGCGCAGAAACCGGCGTCGATTCATGGCGCCAGCCTAGCCCGAAGAGGGGCTGGCGGCAAGGTGCACCTGGCACGTAGCACCCGGTGCTCACTACTTTCGTCGGCCATGTCTCCGACCCGCCGCGAAGTTCTCATTCAGTTGGCTGCCATCGCAGCCCTGCCGTTGCCCCGGTTGCGCCTTCCCGCAGCCGACCCACTGGATGGCACTATCGCCGACTATCAGGCGGGCCGGCGGCGCGGCGACTGGACCGCGGCGGAAGTCACGGCCCGCGCGCTCGAGCGTTGTCGCGCCGAGGGGATGCGCTGGCGTGCAATCGACGCGCTCTCGGAGACTGCGCTCGCGGACGCGCGTGCCTCCGATACGCGACTACGCGCGGGTCAGTTGCGCGGACCACTCGACGGCGTGCCGCTTTTCGCGAAGGCGATCTATGACATGAACGGCCTGCCCACAACGGGCTCCAACGCCGAATGGGCACGACTCTTTCCCGAGGCCGTTAGGCGCGACGCGATCGAAGTGACACGGATGCGCGCGGCGGGCGCCGTCGTTCTGGGTAAGACGGCCGCAGACGATTTCGCGTACCATGGCAACGGGACGAGCAGCCACACTGGACAGGTACTCAACCCACATGATCCGACTGGCACGCGTACGCCCGGCGGCTCGAGCGCCGGCTCGGCGGTCGCCGTTGCCGACGGGATGGCCTTTGCCGCGTTAGGCACGGACGATGGCGGCTCCAATCGCATTCCGGCGCAATTCACCGGCGTCGTCGGCATGAAGCCAACGTTCGGTCTTCCACCGCGCACCGGCGTGATCCCCACCTGGCCGTATCTCGACACCCATGGCCCGCTCGCACGCTTCGTCGCGGACGCGGCGCTCCTGCTCTCGGCCATTGCCGGTCCGGATGCGTCGGATCCTCTCGCGCTCACCAATACGTTCGATGCGTCTGCGCTCGTTGCGCTCCACGACGAAGCACTCGCTGGCGTGCGGCTCGGTCTCGTCGAAGCACACGTTCCGCGCACGCAAATGAGCGCCGAGGCGGTCGCGATCTGGGACCGCGCCCTCGCGGATCTGCGAGCTACCGGTGCGATCGTCGAGCCTTTTGACGCGCCCGTGACCCTCATGAACTATCGAGACGCCTTTGCGAACGCCGCGCAGGCTCGGGGCGACGTCAAGGTCGACCCTGATTCGCCTGCCCCGACCGCAAATGCGCTGTTCCGGTACTTCGCTGGCCGAACCGATGATCCACGCGGCGCGGTGCGGCGTGGGTACGCTGCGTATCGCTCATTCTATGACGTGCTCCCTGCAACCTTCGAGGAATGCGAGCCGCTGCTCGAGAAGCCCATGACCGACGATCCTGCCGGTCGCTCCTTCGCGCGGTCGCGCGCGGAAATCGTAACGCAGCTGGGCGATGCGATTCGCACCGCGAACGTGACGGCGATGATTTACCCAACCATGCCGTTCAACGCTCCGCGCGTCACCGACCACTGGCCGAATATCCGAACCACGCTCGGCTACGGAAACTGGCTCGGCCTGCCGGAAGTCTCCGTGCCAGGCGGCATGGGTGCCGACCACATGCCGGCCCTCAACATCTCCTTCGTGGGACTGCCCGGTTCGGATGCTCGCATACTCGCGTACGCCCACGCGTACGAACGACAGTCTCGCCGCTTCGTGCCGCCGCCACGAGTGTAACGGCCTTCTGGCCGCTAGTCGTTAGCGAACTCTAACCGCGCTTCCCTCGCCACCAGCCCCGCAACCCTGCTGGGCGTTCACTGTTCTTCTCCGCTTCGTCGTGTTGTTGGCGATCCTCGACGAGGCGTCGCTTCCCGAGCTCCGCCGCCTGCTGGCGTTGTCGCTCGAGTCGCCTTGCGGCCGCCGACTCCGGTGGTGACGCACGGAGCTGCGCCATGATTCGCCATCGTGTTTGCAAACCGTGCTCCCCCTCGGCGTGATCGGCCGTGAGTCTTCGGCGTTTGCCCATCGTTGTCCCCCCGCCCTCGCGAGCTGCGTTATTTCTCTGGCTCCTCGCCGCTCGTCTGTTTCGGCAGCCGCGGCCTAACGACGTCGCGATGCGTGTCGACCGTAGGCTCCCCGTCGGGCCCGGCGCTCATTCCGCCGAGCAGCTGTCCATCGCGATAGACGAGATCGGACCCGCCTGATTCGTTGTAATCGCCGCCGCCCCAGGAACCCGCCATCCGCACCTCGGCATCCGGAGGAACTGCGTCTGCTGTCGGTGGATATACGCCGCTTCCGCCAACCTCGTCGCGACGGCCCTGGCCGCCTCCGGGCTCGCCACTCTCCCGCTTGTCAGCCGGTCGGGCGATCTTCGCCGTCCGGTTGTCCTTTTGGTCGGCCATACATTCCCCCTGCCTATTGTTGAGCAAATTGACAACATGGCAGCTTTTGGGCCGGAGCGTCGCGCGCGGATTCCGCCGATCTCAGCGCTTCCAGGTCCCGAAGCCTAACGCCGATCCCATCGTTGGACGACCACGAAGCGTGCGCCATCAGGCGACACGTCGTACATCGTCGTCAGGCCACCCGGATAAGGGGCGCGGAACAGGACGGTCTCGGTACCGCCCGTCGGTGCCCCGCTCTGCGCGAGTTGTACCGCGACGAGAGCGTCGTCGTGCCAATAGTAGAGCTCTCGGCCGTCGGCACGCCAAACCGGATGCAGACCGCCGTACTTGGAGAGCAAGACGCGCTTTCCGGCACGCGGATACGAATCGAGGTATACCTCGGCCCGTCCCGATTCGTCGGAGCCGTACGCAACCCAATGGCCATCGGGCGAGATTCGAGGTGCCAGTTCGTCGGCGGTGGTGCCGACATAGGTTCTCGCCGCCGAACCATCGGTGGGCTGGACGATGATATCGTGGCCTCCGGTGCCTTTGTCGTCCGTGACGAGGAGCGAATTGCCATCGCGCAACCAATCGCTCGGAAACTGCGTGCCATCGCGTGACGCGATCACGCGCGGTGGACTGCCATCGAAGCGAAGTTCCGCGACATCCTTGCCGCCCGGTGCGCTCACCGAATAGGCGATGGCGTTGCCGTCGGGACTCCATTGCGGATCGTTGCTGTCCGCGTCGTCGTTGGTGAGCCGCTTGGTCGTTCCGTTGTCGAGATCCGTCACCCAAAGGTCACTCGTGTTCCGCCCATTTCCGAAAGCGCCATAGGCAATGCGACGTCCGTCAGGTGAGAAGCGGGGCGTCCACGGTCGGTTCACGGCAATCGTTTGTTGCGCCCGGCCCGTTCGATCGACCACGGCGAGCGTTAGGCCGTCCGTGAATCCACTGGCATCCTGAACACGGATCACGCTCGGCATGCTGGTCTGCGCGAAGAGTTGTCTCCTGCTCGACCAGTCAGTCATCCCCGGTGCATGCGCGAGACTCCACCCACCGAGAAGACCGACGGCGATGCCACCGAGGCCAGCGAACACCGCCACGCGCGCTCGCACGACATGTCCCGTCCGACGGTCGTTCGGCCTCGTTTCGCTAACCGGGCTCGCCGCCTCCGTCGGCGCCAGCGCGGCGGCCAACGCCGCCGCATTCGCGAATCGCTCCTCGGGCCGCTTCGCGAGCGCGCGCTGCACCGCCGTGTCGATGGGAGGCGGCACCTCATTGCGTCGAGCGAGGAGCGACGTCGGCGATTCCTGCAGAATCCGCAAGAGCATCACTTGCCGCGATTGGGCCGCGAACGGTGGCTCACCCGCAAGCATCTCGTGCAGTACCGCGCCGAGTCCATAGACGTCGACACGGGCGTCGAGCGCGCGCTCTCCTCGCGCCTGCTCGGGCGCCATGTACTGCGGCGTGCCGAGGGTCAGACCCGTTCGCGTTAAGCGTTCGCCCCCAGCGCGCTCGAGCGCGAGCGCGATGCCAAAATCCGCAACGAGGGCATGTCCACCCTGCAGCAGGACGTTCTCTGGCTTGATGTCGCGATGCACGATGCCGCGTACGTGCGCATGCTCGAGCGCGTCGGCCACCTCGCGCGCGATCTGGACTGCTTCGCTGACGGGAAGGCGGCCCTCGCGCGTGAGACGCGCACGCAGCGTCTCACCGTCGGCATACGGCATGACATACCAGAGAAGACCGCCGCCGCTACCGGAGTCGAACAACGGGAGAATGTGTGGGTGCTGCAGGAGCGCGGTGACGCGGATCTCCTCGAGAAATCGCTGCGCTCCCACGGCGGCCGCAACCTCGTCGCGCATCACCTTGATCGCGACGCGACGATCGTGTCGCACGTCACGCGCGAGGTACACCGTCGCCATTCCGCCGCGCGCAATCTCTCGTTCGATGGCATAGCGGCCGGCGAGAGCACCCGCGAGCGCAGCTGCTCGCTGCTCGTTCGGTTCCGCCGGCCCGATCAGCGCCGCGGCGGCGGGCTGCTCGAGAAAGCCCTCGGTCACGCCGTCATGAGCGGCGAGCAGTGACTCGACCTCCCGACGGAGCGCCTCGTCGCTGCCACAGGCGTCGCGGAGAAAGCCCTCGAGCGCATCCGACTCGCAGGCGAGCGACGCGTGGAAGACCGCTTCCACGACGCGCCAGCGCTCGGGCGTCAACGGTGGCGACGATGCCGCAGCGGGCGGTGCTCCATTCGGTACCGGCAATTCTGCAGGAGACATGTTCACGCTATCGTTAGGCGGTGAGCTCGCGTCGCAGCCACGCGCGAGCCACGGTCCATTCGCGGCTGACCGTTGCTGCCGAAACGCCGAGCGCGGCGGCCGCTTCCGGGATGCTGAGACCGGCGAAGTACCGAAGCTCGACCAGCCGCGCCTTCTCCGGGTCGATCGTGGCAAGTCGCGCGAGAGCAGCATCCAACGCGAGGAGGTCCACGCAGTTCGCGACGCCGTCCGCCGCGACGAGCTCGCCGTCGAGGGCATCGAGTGTGACCTGGATCGCGCCATCACCACGCTTTTGTGCGCGCCGTGCGCGGGCGTGATCGACGAGCACGCGACGCATCATCTGGGCAGCGACAGCAAAGAATTGTGTGCGGCTCTGCCAGCTGGCCTCATGCTGGTCGTCGATCCGAAGCCAAGCCTCATGGACGAGCGCCGTTGGTTGGAGTGTGCGGCCCTCGCCTTCGTGACGCAGCACACGTCGAGCTTGTCTCCGAAGCTCCTCGTAAACGAGGCGCGCGAGCGCCTCCGATGCGTGTTCGTCTCCCGCTCCCCAAGCGCGCAGGAGCTCGGTCACGTCTTGATGCACTCCGTTGGGCGGAGTCGGAATCGGCATCGTCGCTCAGAGCTGGGGAAACCTCGGATCGAAAGCCATCTGCTGATGGACAGCAGAACCGGTGAGTGGGTTTGTCGTCCTTTTACGCGCTACGAGATAGGACGCGCACCGCACCCGTTCCGCCTAATGGAGGACAGAATGCTTACGCCAGTCATCCGTGTTGCTGTTTCACTTGCCGCGCTCACTTCAACACTCACGATCGGGGCTTGTGTCCGATCAGCGTCGCCCGTCACCGCCAGCGGTACCATCACCACAGCCGAACGCCCACTCGCCATTCCCTTCGAGAACGAAGCGCAGACGTATGTCGACGTCTATTTCGTCGGTGAACTGCGCGAATGGTGGCTGGGCCGAGTCGTTCCGGGAGGGCTGACAACGTTACAAATCCCCGTCGCGGCGTTACTCGACAACTCGGGCTACGTTCGCCTGGCCGTGCTCGCCGGTGTGCCAAGGAGCGCACAGGCGGCGCACGATCCTCGCGCAGTATTGACCATTGCGCAGCCGCCTTCGGCGTTACTCGCGCAGCGCTGGACGTTCCATAAGACGGCGCTCGCGTCGCCCGAGATCACGGGGCAGCCGATGCGGCTCCGTTAAAACCGCAAGGCTGCCTCGTCAGGTGACGCGAGGCTCAGAACGCCGGTCTCCGCCGCGCCAGGACCCGACTCGGCAAAGATGGTTGCTCGACGCCCGGTTTCCGCCGCATAACGAGTCGCCACGTCGCGTACGGCGCGTGCGGCGTCAGCCGTACCGAACACGGCGACGGTGCCTCCGCTGCCGCCACCGGTGATCTTCGCGCCGAACAGTCCGCGTTCGGCGCCGATCGCCGCCACCATCTCCACGAGGCGATCGGTCCCGTCGCTGCCGAGTCCGCAGGCTCCGTAGCTGCGATGCGATTCGTACATGAGACGTCCCATCTCCACCGCCGCCTTCGGTCGCTCAGCCAATGAGCTCAGGAGATCAGCGAATTGCCTAACGCGCGCGTGCTCGCGCACTGGATGCGCTGTGGCGGCAAGCACGGGGTAACGGCTTCGCGGGCGAACCACCGTGGCCGCATCGGTGATGCCCTCGTACTTCTTGATGAATTGGGCGCCAGACATCTCTCTCGGGAGTCCCTGGCCAAGTTCAGCGAGCTCGTTCTCCGAAAGATTCGCGAGGTAGCCTCGCCAGCGATTGTCGTCGATTCGCAATCGCGTATTCTCGCGCGTCGCCTTCAGTCCTGCGCGCGCGGTGATCATCCGAAGCCCCATGAACGCTGCCGTGCGCACGGTGCCATAGTCGGCGCCGGAGACGGCGTGTGAGATGCCTGAATCGATTCCGTAAAAGCGATATCCGTCCGGAATCGTCACGTGACCTTCGATCGTGCCCGGCTGACAGAGCAATCGCAGGAGACTATTGCGTCGGCCGCAAGCGCTCGTCATTTGATCCATGATCCCGCACGGCGCGCCGACCACCTCGTTTTCCACCGCCTGGCAGAGCGTGGCGAGCTCGCTTGCAGACATAGCGCTGCCGCACGCCGCGGTGACGGCCATCGCCGCCGCGACCTCGAGCGCGGCCGACGAGGCGACGCCTCGTCCTGACGGCACCGCGGAATCGATGAGTAATCGCACACCAGTCGGCGAGGTGCCGCCCTCACGGACTGTGCGCTCGAGAAAGCGCTGCACGACGCCGACAATGTAGCTGGCCCACCGAGCGCCTTGTCGCCTGGTGAACCATGCGGCGAGCGCGGCTGGCGTGCTCAGCTCAGCGCCTGACGTGAGCAATGGGAGATCGATCGTGAAGAAGTCCCAGCGCTCGGCCCGACGAGTCGCCAGGTCACACCGCGGCGACGGCTGCGGTTGCAGAATCGCCATTGTCGCGCAGTCGAGCGGTAGTTCCAACACGAGCGAGCCACTGTAGTCGGCGATGCCGCCCATGACATCGAGGCGGCCCGGCGCACGGGCAATGTAAACTGGCGCGCTCTCCGAGAAGAATGTTCGTAAACGCTGATCAGTCTCCGAGCGGAGGTCGCGCAAGCGATCGAGCCCGCGCTGGAACCAGATCTCGTCTCCCGCCGCACGTACCTCGGCGAGACTGCGCCTCTCCACCCCAGAGCGCTCGGCCCGGGCTGCGATCACAACAAGCCTCGCCGGCGTAGCGCATCCTGTAGCACCGGCTCGATTGCTGCGCGCAGACGTTCGTTCGCGTAACCGATCCAGGCCACGTCGGCCACGGCATCGAACGGCGCGTCCGCGGGCGCCCCCGAATAATCGGTGAGAATCACTCCCGATTCCTCGGCGATGAGCGCCGTACAGAGGTCGTACGGGTGACAGCAAAGCCCCGGAGGCAGACGCCGCTCGCTTCTCAGGGACTGCACGAGTGGTCGCAGGTCCGCAATGAAACGGTCGTGCCCCGCGATCAGCTCGTAGAGCTGTCCGCCGGTGGACATGTACTGGTCCTCGAAGCAACCGGCTTTTCCGGGAACCGCCGGCGCGAGCGCCTGCGCGATGTCGTCGTCGATAGCGGCGAGCACGTCGCGCACGCCCGGAAAAAAGCGAACCAGAGTCGCGAAGCCGTGCGCGATTCCCGCCGCGCTCGATGGCCGCAGTGTCAGGCGTTCGCGCGTTGAGGCGAGGCGATCGTATCGCCACGCTTCGACGCCGCGGCCTCGTAGCGCCCACAGTTGATCCGACAGATGCTGCTTCACGAGCGGGATCTCGGTCTGTACCGCAAAGACGATGTCTCGAAGCCGCGTGGAAGCGCCACGATTTGGCGCGACTCCCGTCAGGATCCAGGCACTGCGCTTCTGGTACATCAGGCCCCGTGTGCCGTCGATCGGATCGATCAACACCCGCCAATGGCAGTCCCGTTCCGGTGTGCCGTTAGGCAACGCGAGCGCACCGCCGGGAAGGCCCTCGCCCACGAGGTACATTGGCTCCTCACGCGCCAACTCGCTCAGACCATGGACGAAGCGTTCCTCACTCACGCGATCGATCGAATAAATCGTATCGCTATCGGATGGTGATTCGGCAACAACTGCCGCGAGCTGCTCGGCGGATTGTCGCTTGCATGCGTCGACCACTGCGTCGCGGATCGCGTCGTGGGTCTCGAGTAATGGCTCAACGAGACGCTCGGCCTCCGAGGATATCGCCGGCACGTCATCCACCCTGCTTGTAGTGAACGCTCGAGACTGCGCGGAGCTCCGCTGCCTTTTCCTCGGGCGCGGTGTCGTTGAGGAAATTCCCACCCCCGATCTCCGGTCCCGCGAGATACTTGAGCAGGCCTGGCTTTCGCAACGGCGGATGAATCTGAATGTGAAAGTGGAATCCCAAATGCGCTCGGCCGTCCGTTGGTGCCTGATGCAGCACCATGACGTATGGAAACGACATCCTCCAGAGGTTGTCGAAGCGAATGAGCGTCTCGCGCAACACCGCCGCGACGTCCGCGAGCTCGCGCTCCGAGAGTTCGGCAAGACTCGGGTGTGTGGCTCGCGGCGCAACGTACGTCTCGTATGGATAGCGGGCAAAGTATGGAATAAAGGAGAGCGCCTTCGGCCGTGTCACGAGGAGTCGCCGGTCGTCAGCCTCTTCGGCCGCAATGATGTCCTTGAAGAGCGGTCGCCCGTGCTCCTCGATGTATTCTCGCTGTGCCTCGGCTTCGATTTCTATGGTTTTGAACACGAAGTTCGTTGCATAAATCTGGCAATGCGGATGCGGATTGCTGACTCCCACAACTTCACCCTTGTTCTCGAATACGTGGACATGTCGAACCTCATCGCGAGCTCCCAGTTCCACGTACTGCGCCTGCAGTACGCGCAGTAGCGCCAGAATCTTCGCGTCGCTGAGCTCCGCGAGCGTGACATTGTGGCGACAATCGAAGCAGACGACACGAGACAATCCGTTCGCGGGCTGGCGGCGATAGATCCCGGCAGCCGGCGACAGCTCCGAGGGCGCCGTTGGACCCACGCATGGGTGATCGTTGTCGAATACAAAGACTCCGCTGTAATCGTCGTTGCGTTTCCCGGAGCTGCGCGCGTTGCCCGGACAGAGATAACAGTCGGACGCGTACGGCGGCACGGCCTGCGCGGCGTCGCCCACACGCTCACCATGCCATGGCCTTTCGTTGCGATGCGACGAGATGATGACCCATTCTCGTCGTAACGGATGCCAGCGTTCTTCCCAAACCATGGGGTAGTACGTCTCGATCGAGAGGAATTGGAGTGCGCCGAGTATCGCCGAGGGATGCGATCACGGCAAGGCCGCGTCTTGAATCGAGCTGGGCGACGGATCCGGCATCTCGCATGATAACGCGGGACGTCCACTGGACGTTTCTCCGAGAAAACCATTAGTTATCATAGCAACCATCCGCTAAGCAACTTTGAGGACCAGCACGAATGTCACCCATCCTCGGTGTCCGTGGTGCGATCCGTCAGAACAAGCCCTTTCGTTCGGCGCGGCAGGAAGGAGCGATTGCCCTGCTCCGCACCGCGTCGGTCGTTCGCCGAGCCATCGCGCGCGTCATCGAGCCGCACGGTCTCAGCCTTGCCCAGTACAACGCGCTACGGATCGTTCGCGGCGCGGGCACGGCCGGTGTGCCAACCCTCGACATCCGCGATCGCATGATCGAGGAGGGGACAACCATTACTCGACTCCTGGATCGCCTGGAGGAGGCGGGTCTGATTCGGCGCGAGCGCGCCGTGCCCGACCGCCGTCAGGTGATGTGTCGCGTCACCGAGGCCGGGCGCAAGCTGCTCGAAAAGCTCGATCCCCTCGTCGACGCCGCCGACGAGGCAACGATGGAGTCACTCGGCAAGAAAGATCTCGACCAGCTCATCGCCTTGCTCGACGTCGTACGGGCCGCGAACGCCACCCGGGATCCGGAGGAGTGATGCTGATCTCGGAACTCGGCGACATCACCAATAGTTATCATAGCAATCATTGTCCTAGCACTTTCCTCATTTTCAGGAGCAATCATGGTCCCGACACGCCCCGACACCAGAACCACTCGCGAGCACGTTCAGCGCTTGATCGCGTTCGCCGAGCAGTGGCGTATCCTCGACGCGATGCAGGAGTTCTATGCCGACGACGTCGTCATGCAGGAGAACCTCAACCCGCCGACAGTCGGCCTGCGCGCGAACCTCGAACGCGAACGCGCCTTCGTCGCGTCGATCGCGACGGTCAACGAAATGAAAGCCTTCGCCGTGCTCGTCGACGGTGATCGCGCCGTCGTCAACTGGCACCAGGATCTCGTCACGACCGATGGCCAGCGTCTTCGCTTCGATCAACTCAGTCTCCAACTCTGGAAGGACGGAAAGATCGTTCACGAGCGCTTCGTTTACGATCCAGCCTCGCTCTCGGCGGCGTAGTTGGGCCCGTGCGAAGAGCGGCGAGCGACGAGAGTTGGAGGCCTGTATCTTTGCCCTTGGTGTCAACCCTACGGGCACCACCAACCGCGCCGGAGATATCGAAATGCGAAGGGACTTGTCACTGCGGCTGACCGTTAGCGTCTTTTCAACCATATGCGCCACGGGATTGGCACGCGCGCAGTCGACGCTGCCTCGCGCGCCGGGAGCTCGGGTCGTGACAATCACCGAGACGCCCGGTCCGTGGAGCGAGCCGGGGATCGCGCTCGATCCGCGGAATCCAGCGCGCATTGTCGCCGTCTATCAGGGACCCGTTGCGGGCGCCTACTCGGTCGACTCGGGTCGCACGTTCGCCACTGCTGGCGTCATTGCTCCGTCGGACTGGCGGCGCGCGGGTGACGTGTCCGCGGCCTTCGACGACACGGGGAACGCATACGTCTCTTACCTCACATTCGACAAACTGGGGACTGCCTCGTACTGGCGGCACGGCGCTGGCCGCAACGGCATTTACGTCCGCCGTTCGCGCGACGGTGGAAAGACCTGGGACGGGCCGGTACCGGTGCGCGCCTGGTACACGGGTAACGAACCGGACATGCAGTACGAGGACATGCCGCGCATCTTCGCCGACAACGCGCCCAACAGTCCGCATCGCGGATCGCTGTACGTGGGATGGATCGAATGGCAGCTCGATAAGTCGATCATTTTATTCTCTCGCTCGAGCGACCAGGGCCAGAGTTGGTCCACGCCAATCCGCA
Source organism: Gemmatimonadaceae bacterium (assembly GCA_035280125.1). Lineage (GTDB taxonomy): Bacteria > Gemmatimonadota > Gemmatimonadetes > Gemmatimonadales > Gemmatimonadaceae > AG2. The sequence goes on from DATEGN010000559.1 coordinate 11,829, forward strand.
TCAGCACGCAAGCGGGCTTCCCGCGCGACGATAACGGTGATGTCGTCGGCTTCATTGGCACCGTCGGTACCGATGGCACCGTCTACGCGGTTTGGAACTGGCGCTCGACCATCACGCTGGCGATCTCACGCGACGGTGGTCGGACGTTCACGGCTTCGCGCCCCGTGCTCGAGGTCGGGCCGCCATACTTTGGCGGTACCGGTGCGGTTCCCGGAATCGGTCGCGTATTCGGATTCCCTCAAGTCGCCGTCGCGCCACGTGCGTCGCGCGCCAGCACCGTCCCGCGCCTCTACGCCTCCTGGACGGACTATCGCCATGGTGATATCGACGTCTTTGTCGCGCGATCCGACGACGAAGGCCGCACGTGGTCCGCTCCGATCCGCGTCAACACGGACTCGATCCACAATGGACGCGACCAGTTCCTCCAATGGATGTCGGTAGATCCGGCGACGGGGGATGTC
>DATEGN010000560.1:0-5305 GCA_035280125.1 Gemmatimonadaceae bacterium
AACCCGGATCGTGGCTATCAGTCTCATCGCTCTCGTGGCTGGCTGCGCCGGGAAGCAGGGAGACGGGCCGCTGCTCGCGCCGAGTGATGCTGAACTGGCGCAAACGGCACCCGACAGCTTCCGCGTCGACGTGGAGACCTCCAAGGGGAAGATGACAGTGCTGGCGCGGCGTGCCTGGGCGCCGCATGGCGTCGACCGCTTTTACTACCTCACCAAGCACCACTACTACGACAGCACGTACTTCTTTCGCGTCATCGAGAATTTTGTCGCCCAGGTCGGTATTTCCGGTCAACGCAAGGTGAACGCTGCGTGGGAATCGCGCCGAATCCCCGATGACCCCGTTAGGCACCCCAACACTCGCGGAACGATCGCCTTCGCGAGTGAGGGACCGAATACACGAACGGTTCAGCTGTTCATCAATCTCCGTGATAATCCGAAGCTCGACACCTATGGGGGCGGCTTTCCGCCCATCGCCGAGGTCGTCGACGGGATGAACGTTGCCGAGTTGCTTTACGACGGATACGGCGAGGGCGCGCCCGGCGGACTCGGGCCACGTCAGGAGATGATCGCGGATCAAGGCAACGACTACCTGCGACACTTCTTTCCCAAGCTCGATCTCATCCAGCGCGCGACGATCACCCAGGAATGGCGATGACTGTTGGCCTGAAGCCCGATTCGCAACGGCTCGCGCCGGAGTCGTCGAGCACGTCGGTCGCGGAGGCGGCTCGCGTCGAGCAGCACAGCGCCCAATTCAAGAAGGAGTTGGGACTCGTCGATCTGGTGCTTCAGCAGATCGTTTACGTCGTCGGCATCGTGTGGGTTGGCGCGGCGGCAAAGCTCGGACACTCGCACACGGTGTTCTGGCTCGCGGCGATGCTGCTCTTCTATCTGCCGCAAGCGGCGGTGGTCATTCACCTCAGCCGGGCGATGCCCCTCGAGGGGGGCCTTTATCAGTGGACGAAGCTCGGCTTTGGAGAAGCCGCCGCATTCATGGTTGCCTGGAACCTGTGGATGTACGCGGTGGTGCTGATTGGAAGCATTGGGCTCGTAATCTCGACGAATCTTTCATATGCCTTCGCGCTGCCGTGGATGGCCACGAGCAAGTTGTTCATCACGGCGATCAGCTGCGCGTTGATGGGATTACTCGTTAGCCTGGGCGTTTTGGGCCTTGGCGTGAGCAAATGGCTGCATAACGCCGGAAGCGTTATGCTCCTCATCGCGTTCGTTGTCCTCATTGGATTGCCGTTCGTGCAGGTTGCGCGCGGTGCGCTGCCAGCGTATCACCCGTTCGCGCTGGCCATGCCGGCACTGAGCCTCTTGAGTCTGAACATCTTCGGCAAGCTGGCGGTCGGCGCACTGAGCGGGTTCGAGTACGTCGCGGTGCTGGCTGGAGAGTGCCGGAATCCGGAGCGCACGATCGGCCGAGCGACGCTGATCGCTGCCCCCATCATCGCCGCGATGTTCATTCTCGGCACGAGCGCGGTGCTGGCGTTCAGCTCGCCGGCGGAGGTCGATCTCATCGCGCCGATACCGCAAACGATCACGCGCGGCTTCGGCACGTTAGGCTTCGCGTCACTCGTCGCGCCGGTCGCCATCCTGATGCTGACGTCACGTCTGGTCGCAAACTCGAGCATCGTGTTCACCGGCAACACACGGATGCCGATGGTGGCTGGCTGGGATCGACTTCTACCAACGTGGTTCACGAAGCTGCATCCGCGATTTCGAACTCCGGTGAATTCCATTCTCTTCGTGGGAGCTGTCTCGCTCGCGTTCGGAATTGCGGGCATCGTCGGTGTAGGCGAACAGGAAGCATTTCAGCTGCTCGATAACGCGGCGGGCATTCTGTACGGCCTCACGTATCTGGCCCTGTTTGCTCTGCCGTTGTTCGCTTCGCGCGCTCCCGGCAGCGCACTCCCGCGCGCGCCGACCGCTCTCAAGATTGCCGCCGGTGCGGGTCTTCTGACAACGCTGCTCTACGTGATACTCTCGATCTTTCCGATCATCGATGTACAGAGTTGGCGCGCATTCGCGGTGAAGATCTCTGGTGTGGTGATTGGCCTGAACGTGGTTGGAGCGTTCGTCTATGCCGCCGGCGGTCGGAGGCGTGCTCGCACGTGGGGCAGAGAAGGAGAACTTGCATGACGAAGTTGTGGTTCCGTCGGTCGGCCCTGTTCGTGGCGTTTGCACTACTCTTTGCTGCCGCGCCGAGGCTGTGGGCCCAGGAAGACACGTCCGTCGCCGACGCGCGCTGCGATTCGGTACTTCGCGCGGCGCAAGTGGACACGGTCGGTGTAACGGCACGTGCGTATCTCGTTCGGCGCGATGGTGCAACGATGCCGCCCCGCGCACGCATGTTTCTCCTCGAATCGATCCTTTCGCATTTCTTGCCGCCGAAGCCGCTTCGGCTTCCGGTGTTCGCGCCTGGCCCATCGCCGATGCGAATGTTGCATGCGGAACATCTCGGCGCGGATAGCGCCGCAAGTCGGGAGCCAGTGTTGTACGGCGTATACGACTTCTCAATTCTCCGGAGCGGTGGGATTACCAAGGTAACGACGGGCGTGCCATCGATGACGCCGGCGTTCGACGCTCGGATCATCGCGGCGATCGAGGGGACGGTCGCTGACAGCGCGCCAGCCATTGTCGCGCGCGCTCTCGGGGGAGACGTAATCGCGCTCGAGCTTCGCATCTCCACTGGCCCGGAAGACACGCGCTTTCGCGTTCCCACAGCGAGGCTCTTTGCCGCAACCTTTCCGCGTCTACGCCTCAACGACGCGAGGACGACCGGCGTTCTTCCACTCGCCGAGTATCCTGAAGACGAACGTGATGATGGTCGTGATGGCGAGGTGATGTTGCGTGTCGTCGTCGATGGCTCCGGCGCCGCGATCATCCCGACATTGGAGGTGCTCCACGCGACGTCTCCTGCATTCGCGCTCGCGGCCGCGCGTACACTCGCGCGATATCATTTTATGCCAGCGCGTGTGGGGTCGTGCACGGTTCCGCAGGTGGTCGAGATTCCGTTTTGGTTTTCGCTGCGCCCATGAACCAGCGCTGATGCGTTCTCGTGCGGCATCTGCTCCGCACAACGAGCGTCATCATCGTATCGTCGCTGAGCTCTGCCGCAGCACGGGCGCGATCGTGAAGTCGATGGTTTGTCCTGGTGACACCGATTGAGGCCCGCTGGTGGCGCGGCCGTTACCTCCAATGGGTGTCGCAACGATCCGCAGCTCCTTCGACGGAAAGAACGACGGGTCGAGCACGAAATGCGCGGTCGAGTTTCCCGTGACCTCGCCGATTCGCGTCGCCAGGCCTTCACTCACGACATAGACATCCGTGTCGTAGAAATTGTGATTTTGAACGACGAGGCCCACGGAGCCCTGCGTTCCCTCTGGAGCATTGGTGAACCCGCCGCGATGACAGCCGGCGGTGACCAGCGACACGAGCAATGCAGTGACGGCGACTATTCTTTCGTACATGCGACTCTCTCCACGAGTTCGAGCGGTCGATGCCCTCGACAGGCTCTAGCACGTGTCGGGCCGCATTGGACAGAGAGCGAGGAAACTCCACTCGTTGGCATTGACACTGTGATGACGTGTGCATCACTTACGCGCACCTCGAGCCAACACAGGAGGACTGACCGAGATGGCTCATGCACCGCTGCCGCTGTATCGACGAGGCTTCGGCGAGACGATGCGCCGCGACGCCTGGTGGATTCAGCCCCTCGTGGTGTTCACGTTGCTCACGGCATTCGTCGTCTACGCGACGTGGGCAGCCTTCCAAAACGCGAATTACTGGTACGGACCGTACCTGTCGCCTCTGTACTCGCCGGAGATTTTCGGAAGCTCGCCTCACGCGTTGTTCGGCCCGAAGCCTGGCTGGTGGCCTTCGTGGCTCACGTTTTCGCCGGCGTTGATCATCCTGCCATTCCCAGGGTTGTTCCGCGTCACGTGCTACTACTATCGCGGCGCGTACTACAAAGCCTTCTGGGCCGACCCGCCGAACTGCGCCGTTGGCGAACCGCGCAACTCGTATCTGGGTGAGCGATACTTCCCGCTCATCCTTCAGAACATCCACCGGTACGTCCTCTACATCGCGCTGCTGTTTCTCATCATTCTGGCGTCGGATGTGTGGAAGGCGCTCTGGTTCCCGACTGCGACCGGCGGACGACAATTCGGAATCGGTGTCGGCACTCTGGTTCTCGCCGCGAACGTCGTGTTTCTGAGCTGCTACACGCTTGGCTGTCACTCATTCCGGCATATCGTGGGCGGGTTCCACGACGAGATCTCGAAGCACCGCGGCCAACAGGTCGCGTACGACTGCGCGAGTTGCCTGAACCGATGGCACATGCGCTGGGCATGGACGAGTCTGATTGGGGTCGCCTTCGCCGACGTCTACGTCCGCCTCTGCGCGATGGGCGTGTGGCACGATTGGCGGATCTTTTGAGGTGGTGGGTGCCAGACAAAGACGATGAGTGAATACGAAACTATAGATCACGATGTGCTGGTGATTGGAGCAGGCGGCGCGGGATTGCGCGCGGCGATCGAGGCGGCGGCGCAGGGTGTGCGCGTCGGTCTCGTTTGCAAGTCGCTCCTCGGCAAGGCGCATACGGTAATGGCGGAAGGCGGCGCCGCGGCGGCGATGGGGAACGTCGACGATCGCGACAACTGGCGCGTTCATTTCGCCGACACCATGCGCGGCGGCCAATACCTCAACAACTGGCGGATGGCCGAGCTGCATGCCAAGGAAGCGCCAGACCGCATCCGCGAGCTCGAGGCATGGGGCGCGCTGTTCGATCGCACGCCCGATGGCCGCATCCTGCAACGCAACTTCGGAGGACATCGCTATCCGCGGCTCGCGCACGTCGGCGATCGCACCGGTCTCGAGATGATCCGCACGCTGCAGGATCACGGTATACATCAAGGCATCGACGTGCACATGGAGTGCACGGTGATCACCCTGTTGAAGGATGATGATCGAGTCGCGGGTGCGTTCGGCTATGATCGCGAGCGCGGCCGCTTTCGACTCTTCCGCGCGCGTTCAGTGGTGCTGGCAACCGGTGGCGTCGGACGCGGCTTCAAGATCACCTCGAATAGCTGGGAGTACACGGGTGACGGTCATGCGCTCGCATATCGCGCTGGCGCCGCGCTGCAGGACATGGAGTTCGTGCAATTCCATCCGACGGCGATGATCTGGCCGCCGAGCGTGCGCGGCATCCTGGTGACCGAGGGGGTGCGGGGTGAAGGGGGCGTGCTGCGCAATAGCCTCGGCCGGCGCTTCATGTTCGACGACATCCCGGAGAATTACCGCA
>DATEGN010000561.1:0-9274 GCA_035280125.1 Gemmatimonadaceae bacterium
CGTCCCTGCGCCTCGCTCGTCCCGCGACCAGGCTCGAATCACCTGGACGAAGAGCACGTCGATCAGCCGATCGATCACGGTGCCCGACCCGGACGATCGGTTATTGAGCTCGTGACGCAGCATGTGCATTGTCGCTCGAGCCGGATTGTCGTCCGTCACCGTTTGCCCGGACAAGAACAACATCGGGGGCAACAAGGAGAGCAGTGGCTGCGCGACGTCGTGATCGTACGTGAAGCCCGCGCAGATGGCGTGCGTCGAGCTTCCACCGCTGCCGACGATGCATTCGTGCGCGGGATTCCGCGACTGCTCCTTGGCGACGCTCGCCCACGAGCGCGTTGCCGCGGCAGGATCGCTCGCCACGATGTGCGCGGCTCCCGTTGGCAGCAGCACCAAATCGCCGGCGAGCAACTCGCGAGGCGCCTCGCCCGGAGCGCTCACCCAACACGTTCCGGCGGTCACCGCATGCAGCGTCGCGCGCGAGCTCCGCGGCAGCCGCACACCCCACGTCCCACTGCCTCTCAAGTTGGCCATCACCGCGCCGCGCACGCGCAGGAGATCGAGAACGTCATCGAGTGGGCACTGCTCGTCCTTGCTCATGAGATGTCCGATTGATGCTTGCGGCGGTCACGTGTGAGTCGAACAGACAAAAAATAGCGCTGGATAAGCATTCGACGGCTCGACAGCGAGACGTATGGTACGCTCATCACCTTCGTCATGTGGAGTGTACCATGCAGATCAAGGACTCGGTTGCCTTCGTCACCGGTGCCAACCGCGGCATCGGCCGCGCGTTCATCGATGCATTGCTCGAGCGGGGCGCGAGACGGGTGTACGCCGCGGCGCGCGACCTGTCGGCCCTCGACTCGGTCGTTAGGCTCGATCCAGCGCGCGTGCGCGCCGTGAAGCTCGACGTCACCAGCGTCGCTGATGCACGTGTCGCGGCGGCGCTCGGCGATGACGTCACACTGCTGATCAACAATGCCGCGATCCTCAACATCGGGAGTCTCGCCGATCTCCCCGTTGCCGCGGTGCGCGACAACATGGAGACCAACTTCTACGGGCTGCTGAATGTCACCACCGCATTCATTCCCGTCCTCGAGCGTCACGCTGGTGCCGTGGTCAACATCCTGACGCTCCTCTCGATGGTCAGCGCGCCGAGGCTGGCGGCGTACAATGCGTCCAAGGCGGCGGGCTGGTCACTCACACAGTCGTTCCGCGCGGACCTCGTGAAGCGCGGAATCGCCGTGCACGGCGTCTTTCCCGGCGCCGTCGATACGGACATGGCCCGTGGGTTGGAGATGCCGAAGACGGCAGCCATCGATGTCGCGCGTGCGACGCTCGGCGGCGTCGAGTCGGGCGACGAGGACATCTATCCGGATCCGATGTCGCAGGAGGTCTTCTCCGCGTGGCGGAAGGATCACAAAGCCGTCGAGCGACAATTCGCCACGCTGTGACCACTCAGTACAAATCCCGACGCCCGAGACCACATATGCTGAGACAGGAGGACAAGTGAGCCACGGACGAAGCCAGTCGTTGCGTTCAGCGAAGACTAAACTTGCGCCGTTTCTCGGATTACTGATGTTGACGTTCGGATTGCTCAAATGGGTCAATCCCACCATCGACGGATGGTTTCACGTGCAGATTCAACAAAGCCACTTGCCGCACTCGGCGATTCTGATGGGCAAGCTTGGTGAGGTCGTGACCGGACTTCTTTTTCTGCTTCCAGGCTTCTGGCCGCAAGGAAAATGGGCGGATCGCATCTTGTTCGTCGCGTGCTCGAGCCTCTTTTGTGAAATGCTCGTGGCGGTCTATGTCCACCTTCAACCCGCCGTTCCGGCCGAGGTATTACCACTCGGGATCAAGCCTCCGCTGTTTCCACTCTTCGTCCTTCTTCTCGATGTGATGGTTGCTATTTTGGCCTGGAAGGACATCCAGACAACGCGCCAGAGCGTTGCCCTCGAGTAGGTTCTCCTTCGGGAGCACGGCCTTTCAAGCGAGAGAGTTCACAAAGCGTCCGCGAATTCGTCTCCAGGCGGTGGAAGGGAGTACCAGTCCCCAGCAGACTGGCACGGTAGACGTCCACCAGCGCCTACCCGTCGTGCGGATCCCATCCTGCACCTTCCACCCAGCGCACGCCGTCCCACGCGCGAGTCCCGTCAGACAACGCTCATTCGATCAGCAGCTGCGTTCCTCGGACCGGGTCTACGTCAGTTCAAACGACCGGCTCCAGTAATGACTATGTAGGCCGCCGAATTATTCCGGGCAATCCTCGGACAGCTCGATCCGATGTTCGGCAACGCGCCTAACGTTGCGACGACCTGTGTCGGAGAGAGTTACTCCACGTCCTTGTCGGCTCCATGCAATGAGGACGGAATAAGGAGAGGCCCTCTCGAGTCTCTGTCATCGCCACGACCGAACCGGCAGACATCGCTGCCGCCGGGTCGACGGCAATTCGATTCGGGAGCGACTTCATGCAAACCCTCATACGTTATATCACCGCGCTGAGTGTGTTGGGCGCGGCCATCGCCTGCGGGCCGCCGCGCGCGCCCCTACTCACCGGCGAGCGAGTGATGACTACGCCCGGAGCGCGAAATGTGGACGCGCTCTGGATGATGGCGCTTCCTCCGGTCGTGGCGAGTGACGACACGGTTCGTGTCGCGCTCAGCGAGTGGAAGGTCGAGCTCTCGCGTGCCAGTGAGGCTACTGCGTACGCGCACGAGGCGATGGGTCTGCTCTCCGCCCTCGACGTGCGAGACCCATCAACGGGCCGCTCATCAGGCTTCTGAGAACACTAAACAACTCGTTACGCTTTACTACTTGGCCAAGCCTAACTGCTTCATGAACGTGACGAGATCGTAGAAAAGGTTCTCCTCGACGATCTGGCCGTCTTCGTTCCATTTCGCGACGGTGCAGAAATCCACATCGAATGATTTGCCCGTTGGCGGAATGTCTTTTCCGTCCGCGCCTTTCATTGGTCCCGTCATCGTTCCGGTGAAGTGCGCAATCGAGCACGTCCACGGGCCCTGGGCGATCAGCACCTTGTACGGTCGATTACCGACGTGCTGGTTCGGAAAGGCGCGGTAGAAATCAATGGCTTCCTGTCGGTGCGCCTGAGCGCCGTGCGTCTCCGGCTGTCCTGGCCAACGCACCACGACGTCATCCCGGTGTCGACTCACGAACGTATCGAGGTCCTGCGAGTTCCAGGCATCGTCGAGTGTCTGCATGAGCTCCTTGTTTCGCTCCCCGACGCTCGACTCACCAGGTATCCCTTCCTTCGTGCTGGTGATCGGCACGTTCCGCTCCGGTGTGCCCCTGGGCTCCGTCCCGCCATGCTCTCTCATGATGTCCTCCTTCTGGCGCCCGTGAGTCCCCTGGAAGGGGCTAAGTCCGTATGGGCCTGGCTAGAGTTGAGCTACCGCCCTCACGCTCATCAGACTCTGGCCAGGCCCACTCCCGTTATGTCGGCGTATTCCCCTTGATCGCCACGGGCGGCGCTGCCGGAGACTGGGGGAAGTCGTAGAAGCGTCCAGCGGCTGTTCCCTGCTTCCCAAAGCCGAACCCGTCCTTTTCGGCGGCTGCCCCGATTTCGCCGACAGTTGAAAATTCGAAGACCCCGAATCCGAGGTCGTTCGGAGGGATCGCGCCGGCGAGAGATTGCCCGAGCACGCGATGCTCGGACTCTACGGCGGCGAGCTCGGCAGCGTAGCGGGCAAGTTTCGGCTGCCCTGCCGCCGCGGCGATCGTCACTCCCAGCAGATACGTATTCACGAACAGGTGCTCGCCACCCGCGACGCCCTTGCCGACGGTTACAAGATCGAGGGCGTCTCCGGCGCCGCCGAAGAAGCCGTCCGGAATCCAGAACCGCGTCGTCGCCGCGGGATAGAGCTTGTGAGTGAACTCCCAATGGTCACGCTCGGCTGCGTATACGCCGTCGAAGATGGCGGACACCGAGCTTGGAACTTTATTCACGGCCGCGCGTCGCACCAGTTCGGTGAGGATCGTGACCGTCAGCGCCTCGGTCGTGGACGCGAACACGCCCCATTCTTTGACCGGGTCGGGGGAATTCCGTTCGTGATGCGCGTCGGTGCGCGCATCGCTGGCACCGACGACGGCGCCTGCCGTCGCGATACCCACTGCTCCCAGCGCCGTGCGTTCGAGGAACCAACGTCGTGTGCGTTTCGACGTGTCCGCGTCGCGGAGCGCGCGACTGATCACGTCGATGGCTGATGCTGACGAATGATGAGACATCACACAATCCTCCTTCTTGCTGTGGCTGGGGGAGCGGCTGGAAAGAACGTCCGGTACCCAGGCTATCTTGACCCCGCTGGAATGATCCCTACAGCGACTTCAGGTACTGGATCAAGTCGCGCTTCTGTTCCGGGGTGAGTGACAGCTTGAAGAACGAGTCGTAGTGCGCGACCACCTGACTCAAGTCCTTGAATCGACCATCGTGATAGAAGCCTGGCCCAGCCGCTCCGTGCCCATTCGACTTGTCATATGTCCATAGGCCTTTCAGCGGCGCTGTGCGATAACTCCCGTCGGGTGTTCTGTTCGCTTGGAAATCGTCGATGCCGATGTCGCTCGGCTTGTGTGTATTCCATCCGGGCTCCGTGAAGAGCGGCGGCACATGGCAGGTCGCGCAGCGCGCCTTGCCGGCGAAGAGCGCCTCGCCGCGTCGGGCGGCATCGACGTCGAACGATCCCGCCGGCGGGGGCGGTGCCGGAATCGACAGTTGATAAAACTGTAACGCTCCCAACTTCGATGTGAGGCGATCCGGCGTGCCGCGCGAGTTCCAAATTCCTGTACGTGCGCTCACCGGGTATTTGGCCTTATCCGATAATCGAACATCGTAAAATGTTCCTCTACCATGCATATCGGTGATACCGACAAACGCATTCCAGTACGTCACGTCACCCCAGCCGCCACCCCAGGTGTGATTATTGACGCCAGCCAAGCCGAACGCGTTCGGGATGATCGTTCCGGCCTGCTTGCCGTCGGGGCGCAAGCCCTTCCCATCCTTTTCGAGGATCGCGTCGAAGCGCCCGGGGCCCCAGCTCGCAAGCACTTTCTTTACCGTCGCGAGGTCGACGCCCAGCGTCGTCGCGACGTGCGACACGTTAGGCGTCGCGGCGACGATCGCGCCAACGTTCAGATCGCGGTTGCCGAACCCATCGAGACGGTGACCGATCCCGGGCGCGAAGGCGTCGTCGACCGTCGAGTGGCACACCGCACAGGTGAGCCCAACTTTCGTCATCTTGCCCGCGGCGTCGAACGTACCGACGACGCCAAGCACCGAGTTGAGCTTGATCAACGCGATCGTCGTGGCGGGATCGCTCAGATCGACTTTGTTTGCCTTGATTTGTTCGACGAGAGCCGCTGGAAGCGCATCCATGTCGACTTTGAGGCCGAGAGCGAGCGCCGTCTTCGGACTGACGCCGGCGCCGACGCCTCCATTCTTCGCGCCTGCAATCGCGCGGTCGAGGCCGAGCGCATCGCTCCAGTACACCTCATCGCCGAACGTGTCGAAGCGAAAGGTCCGTTGGCCCTCTTGCAGCATTTGGTCGGCATTCGCGCGAATACGGGCGTCGAAGGACTCAACACCCGGGCGTGTGGCGATTGGCTTGGCGGAGCGGCCGTGAAGGACTTCCGCTTTCCAGACCAGCCCGACCGCAGATAGCGTGGCGATGGTCGCCAGCATGACAATGCGAACTTTCATAGTGTTCTCCAGTCGTGCCTGCCAACGGCAAGTCAGACTGCGACGACGCGAGCCTAGTCGTCTACAAGTACTGCCCGAAGTGTTGGATTGGCTATTAGACCTTGGTCCAAAGACCAAGTTTCCAGGTTTCATTCATTTGAGTTTGCTCATTCAAGGCGAGAACCGGATCAGACCGGCCGAGTCGTCAGGACCGAACGGCCTCCGCGAGACGATCGCACGCCGCCTCGCAACGATGGCACGCTTCGGCGCAGATGCGATGGTGCTCGTGGTGCGCCGCGTGCCGCTGACACTCCGCGCCACACACGCGACACGCTTCGACGCAGGCAGCGAGCTGCGCGCGCAGGAGATCGACGTCCCGTTCAGTCTGTCGCGTCACGACCTGTCTCGTGGCCTCACAGATGACAGCGCAGTCCAAGCAGAGCGTGATGCTCTTGATGAGCTGCATCACCTCGGGCTCGGCAAGAGAATCGTCCGCGCACGCCGTACAGGTTTGTGCACATTCGAAGCACGCCTCGATGCTCTCGATCGTCAAGCTTTCATCGGGCTCCTGGATCTGCTTGCCCGCATTGAGGTCCAGCATGCGCCGAATGAGCTGCTCGGTACTCTGGGTTGTGGCCATGGTTGTTCCCATCTCTTCTCGTCTCGGATCGCAGCGCGGAGCTGCAGGTCGCCGAATCATCGGGAAAAGACCGTCATGGTACCATTGGACCATCGTCGATGCGGCTCAACGCGATCCCGAGTTCCTGACCCCATGAGTATTTGCTAACCGCCCGTGAGACTGCCGACCGTGTGCGAACCGGACGAGTCGATCAGCCGGCGGGCCGCGTCCACCTGGCCCCAGATGTTCCAGAGCAATACGCCACGGACGCGACTGTCACGCCGGTAATAGACCACGCCCTCGCGGCAGGGCACCTTCCAATCGCTCACCATCTCGAGACGCGAATCCACTTCCCCGATCGCCTCGTAGCCGAAGTCGAAGAAGTCCGAATAGAAGAACGGCAGATGATCGTACACGACTGATCGGCCAGCCATGGCCACACCGGCATATCCGCCCATCGTCGTGGCGTTGTCCGCGTGTTCGACTCGGCGCCATTCGTTGAGTGAGTTATAATAGAAGCTTGCCACGTCCCCCGCGGCATAGATGTTCGGATCGCTGGTGCGGAATGAGGCGTCAACGCGAATGCCATTGTCCACCATCAGACCGGCCGCCTCGGCCAACGCGACATTCGGTTGGACGCCAATGCCGGCCACCACGCCGTCGACTGTCACCTCGCGCACACCGTCAGTGCGACCGTCCCGAACCGCGAGAACCGCTTTCTCGTCGCGCAACTCACACCCGGTCACGGTCGATCCGGCCAAGACCTCGACTCCTCTTTCGCGGTACACCGTGTTCAAGAACGCCGTTAGGTCGGGCGGGTACACGCGGCTGCCGATGCCGTCGTGCGGGAAAATCATGACGACGTGCTGGTCATTGGTGACCAGCGAGGCAGCGAGCTCCGAACCAATGAAGCCGCCGCCGATGATCGCGAAGCGCTTGCCTCGTCCCATCATGCCGTGCAGTCGCCGCCAATCATCGACGGTGCGGAAGTAGATGATTTGCTCATCGGCGAACGGCAAGCGGCGCGGCGTGCAACCAGTGGCGAGCAGCAGCCGCTCGTACGTATACGACACGTCCTGGTCATCGACGACCTGGCGGTTCGTCGGATCGAGGCGGCGCACCCTCCGGCCCGTGTGCGAGCTGACGCCGAGGGCGTCCACGTTCCGCCATATGCTGTCGAAAGGCGCTCCCGCCCACAACGACTTGGACAGGGGCGGGCGATCATAGGGTGGATGTGGTTCAGCCGAAATGAGGCCGATTGTACCTCGGCGATCCACCTCGCGGATGCCGGCGACCGCGGCAGCGGCGGTCATGCCTCCGCCAACGATTAGATACTTGTAATGGAGCATCACCATCGTTAGGTGCCGGTCTCGAGCGGGTATCTCGCCATCATCCACTTCAAGCTACGGCGGTTCGCAACCCGTGGCTCATGGGGGCACGGGGAATGCGGGAAACGATCGCGCTTCACGGTGGCCACTTCAGAGGGCGTATGCACCTGACCCAGCAAGAGCGTGATCACCTCGCGCGTCGACTGCACGAGGAGCGAGAGCGCATCGTCGGCGCCTTGGCAAAATTTGGCAAGCGGGCGTCTGCGGAAGAGCGGAAGGTCGAGGGCCACGATTCGCACACTGCCTTCCACGTAGAGCATGAGCCCGACGCCTATAATCAGGCGCTCGACTCGTTGGAGCTGTCACGGTTGAGTCGTGAGCTCGGCGAGATCGACGAAGCGAGACGTCGCTTGGAGAGCGAGCCGGAGCGCTTCGGGCATGACGAGCGCACGGGTGAGAGGATCCCATTCGAGCGGCTCGACCTCGTTCCCTGGGCACGCACGTGCGCGGAGGATCCGCACAAGGTGGCGACAGACATTGTCGCCGCGGACTCCGACGTGCTGCGTGCATATCGCAACGAACGCTACTCCGGTTGAACCGGACCCTCGGTGTCCTCTCCGGCGCAGCAGCGCGCCGCGGCGACGAGCTTCGCCATGGTAGGAGAGCTTTCTTCAGGTCTCCACAGCAGCGCGAGCCAGGCCGGGATCGGCGCATCCTTGAATCGGCGAAATGCAATCCCGGGCGTGCTGGGGCCGTAACGCTCGGCCACTGCGTCGTTAGCCAACGTCCAGCCGTCCCCAGCGGCAATCTGCCATACCTCGGGGCCCGACCAGGGGCGGCGGTTTCGTGGCACGAGGCCGCGCTCACGCAGCTCGATCTCGTGTGATCGCGCGAGCTCTGGCCAGTAATCGCTCGTGATGTAGAGGTAGGTGAGCTCGCCAAGCTCTCGCAGTGCGAGCTCAGGACGTGCGGCGAGTGGGTGCGATGCCGGGAGGAACACGCCGGTGGCCGAGCAGTCCAGCAGCGGCACGACATTGAGCTCGGGAACGACGCTGGTCGTCACAAGCGTTACCGCTGCATCGATGCGGCGCTCGCGCAATGCCGACCGTAGTTCGGGATCATTCAGCTGAACGACCTGGACATCGATGTTGGCATCCGTTCCGCGCACGGCCATGAGTAATTCTGCGACTTTCGGCGCGTAGACGACGAACGGCGCACGCCCGATGATGAGTTGGGAGACGCCTCTGTCATCCGCCGCGCGAGCACTCGTTACTGCTCGCGCAGCGCACTTGAGCGCGCGTCGCGCCTCGAGCAGAAACGCTTCGCCCGCCGCCGTCAGCCGCACGCCGCGGGCGGAGCGTTCGAACAACCGCACGCCAACTTCAGTTTCAAGGTTACGAATCTGCTTCGACAGCGCTGGTTGTGCGACGCGGAGGCGACGCGCGGCCCGAACGAGGCTGAGCTCCTCGGCCGCCGCTACGAAGTATCGAAGATGACGGAGTTCCACGGCCTATGGGAAAGCGCAAAGAAAGCTACCGTGGTTTCCTCGCGGCGGCATTGCATTGCGAGCACGAGCTATTCCCGCGAGCGATAGCTCGGATAGCAAGAAAGTCATTGTCGCCCGGTCGATCGTCA
>DATEGN010000562.1:0-6018 GCA_035280125.1 Gemmatimonadaceae bacterium
AGGTCCAGGAATGCGCTTCGTTCCGCCGCGGAATACTGCACCGCTTCCAGGAACAGCGCTTTGACGCGAGGCCAGCGTCCGGACTGAGCTCCGTCCGCCACGGCTCCGCGCTCGGGATGTGCTTCGCCCTGAAGGTCTCCGTCGACCAATGGCATTGGACGTCTAGCATACGCCCGCCTGAGCCGACCAGCAACACTCGAGAAGCGCTTAACTGTCGTTTTGGCCCCTGTTTCCTCGTTTTCTCGCGGTGATAGAACCAGCTCTGTCACGTCAAAATGCCCCAGGAGACAGGAGAGCCGATTATGAAGACGCTGAAGGTGCGGATGTTAATGATGGCGATGGTCGCGCTGCTCGCCGCGTGCGCGGACAATCCAACGATGCCCGCGGCCGCCTCCTCCCGTGGAGTCGGTGGCGCGAGCTACGATCGCGAAACGCCCAGCTTCGACTTCACGGCGATCGACATTGCCGGCGCGCTTGCCACGAGTCCCCAAGGCATCAATGCGGGTGGCGACATCTCAGGATTGTACGTCGACGCAAACCGGCACACGCATGGCTTCATCCGCAGCCAGGGCAGCGTGACGACGATCGATTATCCGGGCGCGGACTACACCGACGTCCGCGGCATCGGGCCGGATGGAAGCGTCGTCGGCACATTCGCGAACAACGGCGAGGAAGCGGTCGCGTTCCACGGATTCAAGCGCTCACCAGACGGATCGTTCGAGCGCGTCCACTTCCCCGGGCATCTCTATGAGATTCCGCAGCGGATCCTGCCCGACGGAACGATTCTGGGCTGCCGCCACGACCACGATTTGATGGGGAGCATGGACGGGATGGAGATCGCGGGCGCGGACGCGACGGAGATCAACCAGTTCGCCTCGATGAACAATGGTGCCGTCCCCGGTGGAAATCTCGTCATTGGCCTGTTCACAAACATGCAATCCGGCCTTGCTCAGGCGTACACGATCCAGGATGGCGTCTTTACATCGTTCATGGTGCCGGGATCGCTGTCGACGAACGCCTGGGACGTGAATCCGCGCGGCGACATTGTCGGTGTCTATCGCAACGCGGCCGGTTTCCATGGATATGTGCGCACGGCAGCTGGTTTCACGACGCTGGACGCTCCGGGTGCGTCTGCCACACGCGCGTTCGCGATCAATGCGCGAGGTGATGTTGTCGGTACGTATGTGGCAGGTGGCGTGACGCACGGCTTCCTGATGTCACGTCGCTGAGTCACTGTCGCGCGGACGAAATGGGGCTCTTCCGAGACTCGCTCGAGATTGGCGCTTCGCGTCCTTAGAACCCTGGAACGTCCGCGCGTCCAGCTCACCTCTAGCCGTTCGTCCCTCTCGGTGCCATCGTCCAGACAACGAGACAGCGATCAACAGATCAGTTTCGACCTGTCGCTCGTACGTGACGGTTCTCTCACGGACCATCATCCGAGGAGGTCTCATGATACTCGTCGTTGGTGCGACTGGCGCGCTGGGCAGCGAGATTTGCCGGCTGCTCGCGACCCGCAAACGATCCGTGCGTGCACTCGTGCGGCCGACAGCAGATGCGTCGCGAGTTGAGCAACTCCGAACACTCGGGGTCGCGCTCGTTCAAGGGGACCTGAAGAATCGCGCATCACTCGATGATGCATGCCGTGGCGCGGACACCGTCATCTCCACCGCGACCACGACGATGTCGCGGCAGCCCGGCGACTCGATCCCTTCCGTCGATCAGGACGGACAGCTGCAGCTCGTGGAGGCTGCACGCGCCGCCGGCGTGCGACGATTCATCTATGTCTCCTACTCGGGTCACATCGACGTCGACTGCCCGCTGACCACGGCGAAGCGAAGCGTTGAGCAAAGTCTCACGCGCAGCGGGATGACGTATACGGTGCTCCGCCCCAGCTTCTTCATGGAGATGTGGCTGAGTCCCGCACTCGGGTTCGATCCGGGGAACGCGCGAGCGCAGCTGTTCGGAAGCGGCGAGGCGAAGATCAGCTTCGTATCGGCGAAGGATGTGGCGCGCTTCGCGGTCGATTGTCTGGACAACGCGGCGGCCGACAACGCAACCATCGAGCTTGGCGGACCGGAGGCGCTGAGTCCACTCGACGTGGTGCACCGGTTCGAAGCGGCCGTGACGCGATCGACATGACCGGCACGCTCACGACATTCGGCGAGCAGTTGACGTCAGTGGACGAATTCGCACGTCAGAGCGTGTCGCCGACCTAGCTGGCGCTGGATGCGCGCTTGGCAATCAGGTCGAGTGAAGACCAGCTCAGCCATTGGTGCTCCGTCGCCTCTCCCGCGCCGCCGGCGCGACCGCTGATCGAGTAATTGCGCGGCGGCTTGCGCGTTCACAACCGAACTGCTTTGTTCCGCCACATGGAGGTAGCTCGGGAGTTCACCAATCTCCAGGAAGCGCAGCGAAGCGCCAGGCGCGTAACGCGCGACGGAATGCTCTGGCTCGTCTATGAGTTCCTATCGGAGTTCGACCGCCGGCAGACGCCGTCTCTGGTGTTCGAGAGTGAGGCAGCCGTACGCCGCGTGCGCAACTACCCAAACAATTGGCGAACGCTCAACGATGCTGAGCTACTCGCGCTGAGCTGGTCGGTCTGACGTCGTTTCACGGTCGCGAGTGGCAATCGCAATCGGACCGGCCGCGCACGCCCTCGATCCCCTCCCAGGCGATGATCGGAACCATCACGAGGCCCGCAACCGGATCCGCCCACCACCAGCCGAGCGTCGCGTTGAGAAGGAGTCCGCCGAGGAGGATCGCCGACAGATAGGCGCACAGCGATGTCTGCTCCGACTCGGCGGCGAGTGCGCCGCTCCCGAGCTGAAGCGCCACTCGGCGCTTCGCTCGTGCCAGTACGGGCATGACAATCACCGAGAGCGCGGCGATGATGATGCCGGCGAGGCTCTCGTTAGGCTCCTCGCGGCGCACCAGCGCGCTTGCGGCATCGACGCCGACGTAGGCCGCGAGCGCGAGGAACAGAACGCCGATGACGCGCAAGCTGACACGTTCGGCGTGCTCGCGCGCGTCGGGCCGCACGTCGGCACGCAAACGCCAGAGCGCCGTCATGCTCGCAGCGAGCTCGATGAGACTATCGAGGCCAAACCCCGTGAGCGCGATACTGCCCGCGACCGCGCCAGCGATCAGTGCGACGACGCCCTCGACCGCATTGTAGGCGAGCGTGATGACGTTCAGCCGATAGCTTCGACGTACGAGCACGCCCCGCGCATCCACCTGGCCGAAGACAGTCATTTAATCGACCTTAGCGGACCTGTAATTCACCAACGAGCAAAGGCACGATCGATCCGAACACTCCGACAGCGCCGTTGAGATGACTCGGCGACGCGCCGGCGAATGGATCGCTCTGCGCACGATAGTAATCGTAGTAGTTCGCATCCACCGCGCTCACGATCACGTCCACTGTTCCTAACGGGAATACCTCATCGCCGTCGATCGTCAGGGCCGTTCCCGGTATCGCGATCGACGTATCGGTAAAGATACGGTATTCCCCCGTTCGCGACGCACCGATCACCACCTCGTAGCTCCGCGCACCCGGCACGCGAGGCCACGCGAGTCGCAGCGTGTCTCGCTCACGGAAGAGAGTGCGCGGCGGGAAGTTGGTGACGTGAGACGTATCGGCGGGCACCGTCGTCGTTCCGGACACTTCCTCGCCGGCCGGCGTGACCACGTTCAGCCTGTATGTGTACGTGTCCGATTGGTACAAGTCGACGCCGGAACGAAAGGGACTGAAGCCATACGCTCCGGGCGCGCAGTTGCACTGTGGATCGGTGCCGCTCGCGACCATCACGATACCGTTCGGTGCCGTCACGGTCACGACAGCTCCCACGATCGGCTCGTCGTCGCCGATGCCGCCCGTTGCCACGCTGATACCCGTCCGCGCGCGGCTCACGAGGATGATCTGCTCCGAGCTTCCCGCGTTCAGCACCGCGTGCACCACGACCCGCTGCGCGGTCGCCGATGCTGGGTCTTCGAGATGCTGACACGCCCCCAGCAACAACAGACACGAGGCCGCGGCGCATCGCATAATGAGCATCTACTCACCAACTGACCGAAAGCCCGAACGTCGGAAAGACGGGCAGCTGCGGCAACGAGATGCGCGACGGTGGAGCGTCGTCGTAGTTGTAGAGGTAGCCGAACACATTGTGCGCGTTGTACACGTTCATGACGCTCAGATACGGCGTCACCGAGATCTTTCCGGGTACGAAATTGCGCGTCACACTCACATCGAGCCGCTGGCTGAGCGGAAGCCGCTCGCCATTGCGCGGCCCGGTGAGAAAGATCAGATCGGGCAAATTACTGTGTGTCGTATAGCCTCCTCGCAGCGGGTCGTAGCGCAAGCGATCGAACTCGCCGACCATTCGTGTGTACGGGGTGCCCGTCGCCAGGTTGAATCGCGCCGCGAGCGTGTACTTCGGAAAGTGCCAGCTGCCGACGAGATTCACGTCGTGTCGGCGGTCCTGGCTTGGAAAGAAGCGATATCCCGTCGAGTCGACGCGCCTGTTGAGCGTGTACGTATACGACAGCCAGCCGCTGAACCGCCCACCAGGCGACTCGAATTGGCGGAGCAGCAAGTCGGCGCCAGTGGACCACCCCTTGACCGGGAGAAACTCGTCGCCCTGTACCTGCGGATCGGCGAAGGGATTCGGCTCGAGCAGGCGACTATAGCGCTTGTAGAACCCCTCGACACGGAACGACCGCGACGGGGTTACCCACCGCTCGACGCCAAGCACGTAATGCCACGCGCGCGACGGCGGCGTGAGCGAATCGGTGCCGATCCAGTAGTCCACCGGGCGAAGCGGGATGTCCTCGCGAGCAAGCGACCGAATCCACTGCGTGTACTCGCCCGTCGCGACGGTGAGTGCCAGGTCTTTGTTGACGAAATACTTGATCGAGAGTCGCGGCTCCGCGGCGCCACCGCGCAAGCCGGCAATGCCGTCGTACCGCACGCCACCTTGCACCATCAGCGATGGCGTTAGGCGCCAGAGCTCGTCCACGTAGCCGCTCACCGACCGCACCCGCTGCCGCAGCGAGTCTGGCGGAAAGAGCGGAATTGGATAGTTGACGGAGTACTCGAGCTGCTGACCGGCGATCTCGTAGCCGAGTCGGTGCGTGTGCGACCCAAACGCGGTAATCGAGCCGGCCGCGCGAAGGTCGCGCACGTTGCTGTTCAGACTGAGCCCGCCGCCGGACAGCTCGGTCGCGAGCCTGAAGCGCGACTCGGAGACGCGTTGCTCGGCGACGAGACTGTCGCCGAGCAAGCCGGAGAAGGCTCTCGACAGCGTCGTACCGATCACATGATTCCCCCACACGACGCGCTGACTCTGATCTCCACCGCTCGCATCGACGTGCAGAAGGTCATCGCCGCCGTACGCCGTGGCCGACAATCGCAGCGCGCCCGGCAGCGTGTAGGCGAGGTGGCTCTCGAGGTCGAAGAAGTGATATGGGAAAGCGTTCTTCTTCACGAGATTGATCGCCTGGTCTGCATAAGTACGCCGGCCCGCGACGAGCCAGCTGCCGTTGGCGCCGAGTGCTCCACCTAACGACAGCGTCGAAGCGATGAGCGACACCTCCGACGTCCCATGCACGCCCGGCCGATCATCCTCGGCGGACCGCACGTTCAGTACGCTGGAGAGCCGGCCGCCGAACTGTGACGGGAACGCTCCGGTGAGCATGTCGACGCGGCCGACGGCCGGGTCGATGAACGTCCCGAAGAGGCCGCCGAAGTGGAACGGATTGTAGACCGGATAGCCATCGAGCAGCACGAGATTCTGATCGGCTTCCCCGCCCCGCACGTTCATTCCAGCCGTGAAGTCGTTGCGCGCCTCGACACCGGGCATCAGCTGCATCGACCGCAGGACGTCCGCTTCGGCGAAGAAGCGTGGCGCGCTGGTGAGGTCTTTGGCGCTGATTGAGAGATTGCTGACGTTCGGCCGAGTGTCGAAGAGGCGTCGCTCGGTGCGGTCGGCCTCCGTTCGCATCCCCGGCAGCACAACTGGC